>DATGXU010000404.1:0-13917 GCA_035298685.1 Magnetospirillum sp.
CCTCGGCACCGACGACGGCGACCACGCCGCCGCGCCGCAGCTCGGCAATGGCGCGATCGACCTTGATCAACGGGGCGGGGGCGGGCACTTCCGGCCCAGGCAAAGGGTTCAACGGCCTCATGACGGCTCTCAAGCGATTCAAGGCCGGCACCATAGCGGTTTTTGCGCCGCCGAAAAAGGGCATGGGTTTCGCAGGGCGCCGGTTCCGTATATACCTAGGCGGCCTTGCCTCAATGCGCGATGGGGGTTGCGATTTCCCGCCGCCACATCCTTCTGATCGACCGCGATCCCCTGGTCCGACAAACCTTGGCCGAAGTGCTTGAGGGCGCCGGCCATCAGGTGACCGTCGCGGACACGCCGGCGACCGGCGACGGGTTCGACCTGATCGTCGCCGAACCGGCCGTGCTGGGCCGCATCGGCAACGCCGGAACGCCGACGTTGCCGCTGGCCAAGCCAGTACGATTGGGGGCGCTGCTGGCCAGGGTCGAGGAGGCCTTGCGCGCCCCGCCCCCGGTGACGGCGGCCATCGGGCCGTGGCGCTTCGACTTGGCGGCACGGCTGCTCGAGGACGCGCATGGACGAAAAGTTCGCCTGACCGACAAGGAAGCCGCCATCCTGGACCATCTGCGCCAGGCGGGCGGCGTGGTCGGGCGCGACGTTCTGCTGGCCGAGGTGTGGGGATATTCGGCGGCGGTCACCACCCACACCCTGGAAACCCACATTTACCGCCTGCGCCGCAAGATCGAGCCCGACCCGGCCGCGGCCACGCTGCTGATCACCGAATCCGGCGGCTATCGCCTGAACGCATAGGGTTGCGGCAAGGATGCCACCCCCTGTCAAGAGGCAATCGGGGCGAATGTCCCGGGGGCTCGCCATAATTGCTGCGCGCAATCTGCATGTGATCGAACGCCCACTCATGATAGGCTTGCAACACATGTCGTTTTGAAGTGACGAGTTTGCGCCAGGATGAAACCATGGAAGGGGTGGGGTCGTCGCTCAAGCGACCGTTTCTTTTAGGCGGTGATCGTCCTCGGGTGGCGATCTTCGCGGTGGTGGCCGCCTTTATCGGCTTCTATTGGGTCAGCCTGCTGCACGAGACCCAAAAGAACGAGCGCGAAGGGCTGGAGGCTGCGCGTCGCCGCGCCGTCTTCACCGCCCAGGCTGCCGCCGAAGCCATCGAAACCACCCTGGACCGCTTCCGCGTCACCCTGACCACCGCGGCGGTCGCCGCCTCGCAAGGGCCGGTGGCCCTGCGGCTGTACGGCGACGCCGTATCCTCGAGCGCGGACGAGCTGGTCTATCAGCTGTTCCGCGTCGATGCCGAGGGGTATCTGGCCTATACCTCGTTCGGCGTGGCGCCCCGCGAATTCCTGGCCGACCGCGACTATTTCCGGCAGCTGGCGGAGCACCCCTCGGTTCCGCTGGTACTAAGCCCGCCGACAAGCGGGCACATCGCCAACAAGACCAGCCTGCAGGTGGCCAAGGCGGTGATGGTGGACGGCCGCTTCGCCGGCGTGGTCGCCCTGGCGATCAACCCCGAACGCTGGACCCTGCGCCTCAGCCAGTTCGAAGCCGGCAACGACGACGTTCTGACACTGTTCAGCGCCGACGGCGTCTATCTGCTGCGCACCCGCGACAGCCAGCAATCGCTGGGCCAGAGCGTGGCCCGGGACCGCCCGTTCCTGCTGCCCGGCAGCGACCCCGCCGGCACCTATGTGCAGACCGGCACCCGCGACGGCATTGTGCGCGTATACGCCTGGAAGCGCCTGTCCACCGGCCAGGTGCTGACCAGCGGCATCGCCCTGGACGCCGCCCTGGCCGACACCCGCGAACTCAATCGCCAGACCATGCTGCGCGGGTCCGCGGCCACCGTCGCCCTGGCGCTGGCCTTGGTGGTCATCGCCTATGTCAGCCGTCATTCCGACCGCGTTTCCCGCGCCATCGTGGAAAAGGAATACCTGCAGCGCGTCACCCTGTCGGTGATGGCCGAGGGCTTGGCGGTGGTGTCTCCGTCGGGCGAGATCGGCTTTCATAACGACAGCTTCGCCCGCATCATTCCCTACCAGGACGACCGGCTGCGACGGATAGAGGGCGCGCGAAGCTGGGATCTGGTGGACGCGAACGGCAATCCGCTGCCGCCCAGCCAGTATCCCAGCGTGGTTGCCGCCCGCACCGGCCAGCCGCAAGACAACGTGACGCTGGGCATTCGCCTGGCGGACGGGGGGGTGCGCTGGCTGAACGTCAACGCCCGCCCGTTGCTGGGCCGCGACAACGCCCCCTACGCCGCCATCCTGACGGTCACCGACATCACCTCGCAACGCCTGGCCGAAGGGGCGTTGAAGGCCAGCGAGGAACGCTATCGCACGGTCATCGACTCGCTGATCGAAGGGATCGTGGTCCTGGAACCCAGCGGCGCCATGGTCGCCACCAATCCCGCCGCCGAACGCATTCTGGGCATTTCGCGCGAAGCCCTGCGCGAACCGGGCGCCATCCAGCGCAGCTGGCAGGCCATCCACGCCGACGGGTCCGAGTTCAAGGTCGAGGATTATCCCGCCTTGGCAACCCTGCGCACCGGCGAACGCTGCGAAGGGGTGCTGATGGGGCTGCGCCGCCACGGCGGCAACGTCACCTGGATCGAGATCAACACCGCGCCCCTGCGCGAGGGCAGCAGTTCCAGGGTGGTGGCGGTGGTGGCGTCGTTCCTGGACATCACCAACCGCAAGGAATTCGAGGACGAACTCAGCCGCTCGAACGCCGAGCTGGAACAGTTCGCCTATGCGGTCTCGCACGATCTGCGCGAGCCGCTGCGCATGGTCGCCAGCTACATCCAGCTGCTCGAGCGCCGGCTGGGCGCCGCCGCCACCGACGAGATCAAGGAATTCGTCGCTTTCGCCGTCGACGGCGCCAAGCGGATGGATCGCATGCTGGTGGCGCTGCTGGAATATTCCCGCGTCGGCCGGCGCGGATTGCCCATGGAATGGATCGACAGCCGCCACGTGCTGGACGAGGCGCTGCTGTTCCTGTCGCCGGTGGTTCAACAGACCGGCGCCCAGGTCGAGGTGTCGGGCGACTGGCCCATGCTGTTCGCCAGCCCCGACGAGATGGAACGCCTGTTCCAGAACCTGTTGGGCAACGCGCTGAAATACCATGCCGATGGCGTGACACCGGTCATCCGGGTATCCGCCGAGCAGGACGGCCAGTCGTGGATATTCTCGTTCACCGACAACGGTATCGGCATCGCCCCCGACCAGACCGGCCGCCTGTTCAAGGTGTTCCAGCGCCTGCATTCCAGCAACCAATACGAAGGCAGCGGCGTCGGCCTGGCCCTGTGCCGCAGGATCGTGCAGCGCCACGAAGGCCGCATCTGGGTGGAATCCGCCGGTCCCGGCACCGGCGCCACCTTCCGCTTCACCCTGCCGGCCAGCCAGACGCCGCCGAACGCCGATGCCGCGCCGGCTTCGGCCTGAATACCGCCCTTCGTAGCGAACGGCTGACGCCGTGCCATCGCGGCGGAAATCCAGTATGGTGCGGCCATGACGACCGAGCTTCGCAAGGGATGGACCACCGGCGCCTGCGCCGCCGCCGCCGCCAAGGCGGCGTTCGTGGCGCTGCATTCGGGTGCCTTTCCCGATCCGGTGACCATCCGCCTTCCCCAAGGGCAGATGCCGGCCTTCGCCCTGGCGCGGGCGGACATCACCGCCCAAGCCGCCACGGCGGGCGTCGTCAAGGATGCCGGCGACGACCCCGACGTCACCCATGGCGCCCTGATCCTGGCGACGGTGGCGCGCAGCCCCGCCGGTTCGGGCGTCACCTTTCGTGCCGGCCCCGGCGTGGGCACGGTGACGCTGCCCGGCCTGCCGCTGCCGCCGGGCGAGCCGGCCATCAACCCCGGTCCGCGCGCCCAGATCGCCGCCAATCTGGAAGATGCCGCCGCCGCCTTGGGCGCGGCTGCGGACGCCTGCGTAACGATTTCCATTCCCGGCGGCGAGACGCTGGCGGAAAAGACCCTGAACGGCCGCCTGGGCATCCGGGGCGGGCTGTCCATCCTGGGCACCACCGGGGTGGTGCTGCCCTATTCCTGTTCCGCCTGGGTGCATTCCATCCATCGCGGTGTGGACGTGGCCCGCGCCCTGGGTCTTGACCATCTGGCGGGAACCACCGGCAAGACGTCCGAGGCGCTGGCGCGGCGCGTTCTGGGCGTGCCCGATCAGGCGCTGATCGACATGGGCGACATGGCCGGCGCCTTGCTGAAATACCTGCGCAGCCATCCGGTGCCGCGCCTGACCCTGGTGGGCGGCTTCGCCAAGCTGACCAAGCTGGCGGCGGGCGAGCTGGACCTGCATTCGCGCGCCTCGCGCGTCGACGTGGCATTGTTGGCCCAACTGCTGGGCGATATTGGCGCCGCTAGCGAAACGATTTCGGCGGCGCAGGCTTGTACCTCGGCCGGGCAGGTGCTGGCCCTGGCGGGCGCCCTGCCCCTGGGCGACCGCGTGGCCCGGCGGGCGCGCGAAGCGGCGCTGGCGGTGCTGGCCGGCGGCACCGAGGTCGAGGTGATCGCCATCGACCGCGCCGGCACCGTGGTGGGGCGAAGCGGCTAGATGACCCGCGTGCTGATCCTTGGCGGCACCGCCGACGCCGCCCGGCTGGCCCGCGCCCTCGACGGCGTTTCCGGCGTCGAGGTCATCTCGTCGCTGGCCGGTCGCACCGAAGGCATCCCCCATCTGCCCGGACGGGTGAGGGTGGGGGGCTTCGGCGGCGCGGAAGGGCTGGCGCGGTTCCTGCGCGACGAAGCCATCGACCGGGTGGTGGACGCCACCCATCCGTTCGCCGCCCGCATTTCCGCCCAGGCCGCCCAAGCCTGCGCCCAGGCGGCAATTCCGCGCCTGCTGCTGCTGCGTCCGGCCTGGCAGCCCGAACCGGGGGATCGCTGGGTAGAGGTCGACGGCTTCGCCGCCGCCGCCGCCGCGCTGCCCGCCTTGGGCCGGCGCGCCTTTCTGACCGTCGGCATCGGCGAGGTGGCGGCATTCGCCGAAGCGCACGGCATTCATTTCCTGGTCCGCCTGATCGCGGAACAAAAGCTGCCCTTAGCCGATTACCGGGTGGTGACCGGCAAGGGGCCATTCGATGCGGATGCGGAACAAAGTTTGATGCGGGCCAACGCCATCGACGTGGTGGTCAGCAAGGCATCGGGCGGCGCGGCCACCTATGGCAAGATCGCCGCCGCCCGCGCGCTGGGTCTGCCGGTCCTGATGATCCGCCGCCCACCGCCGCCCGAGGGCTTAAGCGCCGGCACCATCGACGAAGTGCTGGAATGGCTGCGCGGCTGAGGCGCCGGCGCTTGGGACGACCGTCTTCTTTTGTTTTTGAACCACAGAGACACAGAGGCACAGAGAAGGAAAAAGAGAGAAAAGATCTTCTCTCTTTTGTTTTTCCTCTGTGTCTCTGTGCCTCTGTGGTCATTCAAATTGCGTCCCCGCGGCACGATATCGGCCGCAAACGCTTACTCGCAGACGCTTTCCGAACGACCCGCAAAAACTTGACCGGACAGCCGTGGGGCAAGCCCGCGCATGACGGAAATGAGGAAGAAAGCCTTGGAAAGGCGCTTTTCGCAGCGTGTTAGGACGACACCTTGCCGAGGGGGTCCAAATGGGGTTCGACGCCGGCCATTTTCTGGCTGGCCGCCACCGCCTCACGCTTGCGCTTGATGGCCTCGGCCTTTTGCGCCTGAATCTGCAGCACATAGGGCTTCATGCGCAGATCCGACTGGATGATGTGGTCCACCAGCCATTCCTTGAGGAAATTGGCGAGGCTGCGGACCATATTGTCGCGCACCGGCCCTTCGGGGGCCTTGGTGTACTCGGTCATGATGTCGGAAAGCTTGCGCAGCACATCGCGATGCGAGCGGCGGTGGCTTTCGTGATAGGGATAGCGGATTGCCAGCTGCAATTCCTCTTCCCGGGCGAAATGCTGGCCTGTGTACTCGACCAGACCCAGCAGAACGCGCGCCACCTTTTTGTGGTCGATCTTGCCGGCAATGGCGACTTCAAACGCATTAATCATATCGACGAGGTGTTTGTGATCGGCATCGACCGTCGGGTCGCCGACACACATCGCCTCGCGCCAAGCTATGGACATCTCGCTTCCCCCGGCGGAAACTGACCATATGGAACGACAACTGTACTCCATAATGATTGCAATTTCCATATACCCTTGCCGCCATGCCACGCGCGTTACGGGTCAGCCCCACGCTCCCGAGCACCGGCCATGATGGCCGGCTCGCACATCGTGGTCGGGGCGGCGCTGTGGGCGGTCAGCGCCAAGCTGGCCGGCGGCCACCCCGCCGATCCGCAGGCCCTGGCGGCGGCGGCGCTGGGGTCGCTGCTGCCCGATATCGACCATCCGCAATCCTGGGCCGGACGCAAGCTGCGGCCCATCTCGGTGCCGCTGTCCATGCTGGTGGGCCATCGCGGCGTCACCCATTCCGCCATCGCCGTGCTGGGCGGGCTGGCCGCGCTGCTGCTGATGGGAATGGGGTGGATGGCGGCGCCGCTGGTGATCGGCTATCTGTCCCATCTGGTGGCCGACGGGCTGACGCCCTCGGGCGTGCCCCTGCTGTGGCCCAGCCGGCGCCGCTTCACCCTCAACCTGTGCGAAACCGGCTCGCTGGTCGAAATCGCCCTTGTCGCCGGCATCGCCGCCCTGGGCGGATGGGCGGCGGGGGTGGATCTCAGCCACCTGCCGCGCCCTAAATTCTAACAAGTCAGGCGATCACGCAGGCTTCGTCGAAATCCAGGCGCGGATTGCGCGCATGCAGGCCCGAGGCGTCGCCGTAGCCGATATTGATGAGGAAATTGGCCTTGATCGAGGTGCCGGCGAAGAACGCCTCTTCGACCTTGGCGGCGTTGAACCCGCTCATGGGGCCGCAATCCAGTCCCAGCGCGCGCAGCGCCAGCACCAGATAGCCGCCCTGAAGGCTGGAATTGCGGAACGCGGTTTCGGCGATCAGCGCCGCGTTGCCCGCGTACCACGACCGGGCGTCCACCTGGGGAAAGGTTTTCGGCAGCTGGTCGTAGAATTCCATGTCGGTGCCGACGATGGCGGTGACTGGCGCCGCCATGGTCTTGTCGACGTTTCCCGCCGCCAGAGCCGGCTTCAGCCGCGCCTTGGCTTCGGGCGAGCGCACGAACACCACCCGCATCGGTTGGCTGTTGGCCGCCGTCGGCCCCATGCGCGCCAGGTCCCAGGCCTGCCGCAGCAGATCGTCCGGCACCGCCCGGTCAAGAAACTTGGAATAAGTCCGCCCCGACCGAAACAATTGATCGAGGGCCGCTTCTACCACCGGGGTGGTCATCGGGCGTCTCCTGTCGTAAAAGATGGAAATAGCCGCTAGGTTGCGTTCGCTCCGCCCAATGTATTGCGCCGGCGCGGAAGGGGTTAGGTCTGAATGAGAAACAGTGTGTTTCTGTCAGTGATGCTTGCCGGGCTGGCGGGCGCGGCCGGCATGCCGGCTTGGGCGGCGGATTCGGCCGTGGTGCTGACCTACAACCGCTTTGGCGAGGACCGCTTCCCGGCCACCAACACGCGCCTGGACCAGTTGGAAAGCCACATCGCCGAATTGACATCCGGCGGCTATCAGGTGCTGCCGCTGCCCCAGATCATCGAGGCGCTGCGAAGCGGCAAGCCGCTGCCCGACAAGAGCGTGGCGCTGACGCTGGACGATTCCTGGGTTTCGGTGTGGCAGACGGCCTGGCCCAGGCTGAAGGCCGCCAACCTGCCGTTCACCCTGTTCGTCACCACCGACGAGATCGACCGCGCCGGCCCCGACCGGCTGACCTGGGACAATCTGCGCGAATTGGCGGCGTCGGGCCTGGTGGTCATCGGCACCAAGGGCGCCGGCCATCCCCATCTGCCGACCCTGCCGCCGGCCGCCATCGCCGACGATCTGGCGCGCGCCCGCGCCCGCTTCGAGGCCGAACTGGGCAAGGCCCCCGAGCTGTTCGCCTGGCCGTTCGGCGAAATGAGCGTGGACGCCGCCCAAGTGGTGCGCGAGGCCGGGTTCAAGGCGGCATTCGGACAGCATTCCGGGCCGGTGTGGAGCAAGTCCGACCTGTACTTCCTGCCGCGCTTTCCGCTGAATGAAACCTATGGCGAGGCGGAACGCTTCCGGCTGGCGGCGCGCTCGCTGCCGCTGCCGGCGGTGGACGTCACCCCCGACGATCCCAAGATCGCCACCAATCCGCCGGCCTTCGGCTTCACCCTGTCGCCCGAACTGCCCGGTACCGAGTTGCTGGCCTGCTATATCTCGCACGAGGGGCGCGCCATCATCGAGCGCCTGGGTCCGCGCATCGAAGTGCGCATGAGCAAGCCCCTGCCCTCGGGCCGCAGCCGCATCAACTGCACCGCCCCCACCCTGGAAGGGCGTTGGCGCTGGTTCGGTTGGCAGTTCTTCGTGGAATAAGCCCGGCACCGGGCATCATTTCTTGTCGCGGCTGATGCGCCATACCGTTCCGCCGCTATCATCGGCCACGTACAGGCTGCCGTCGGGGGCGGCGGCGACCCCCACCGGGCGCCCCCACACCTTGCCGGGCGACACGGTGAAGCCGGTGGCGAAGATCTCGTAATAGCCTTGCGGCTTGCCGTCCTTGAACGGCACCCGCGCCACCACATAGCCGATGGGCCGCGAGCGGTTCCACGAGCCATGCAGCCCCACATAGGCGTCGCCGTCGAGAAAAGCCAGGCCCAGCGGGGCGGAATGGGCCCGGAACAGCAGATCGGGCGCCTGCGTCCGCCGCACCTTGTCGGGCGCCTTGGCGGCGAAATCCGGCTGCGGATGCGATCCCAGATAAGCATAGGGCCAGCCGTAGAAGGCGCCCTCGGCCACCCGGGTCAGGTAATCCGGCACCAATTCGTCGCCCAGTCCGTCGCGTTCGTTGACCACCGCCCACAGCTCGTCGCTGCCGGGTCGGAAGGCCATGCCCACCGGATTGCGCAGCCCGGCGGCAAAGGTGCGCTGGCCGCCGCCATCCAGGGCGAATTCCTGAACGGTGGCGCGGGGCGGCTCTTCCTCATCCAGATTGGACCGGCTGCCGATGCCCACATAGAAGTGCTTGCCGTCGGGGGCGATGGCCAGCGAGCGGGTGCTGTGACCGCGATCGTCGCCCAGGGCGCCGGTTTCGGTGACCGGATCGCGCCGATCCACCGTTTCCGCCCCGGCCTGCCACGGCAGACGCCACACCCGGCGGGTGTCGGCCACCCACACCGCATCGTCGTGGAAGGCCAGGCCGAACGGTTCGGCGAAGCCGTCGGCAAAGGTGGTGCGGCGATCGGCGCGGCCGTCGCCATCGCTGTCGGCCAGCCGGGTCAGCTTGTCGGCGCGCTGTTCCGCCACCAGCACCGAGCCGTCGGGCAGCACCAGCAGATTGCGCGGATGCTCCAGCTTGTCGGCGAACAGCACCGCCCGCCAGCCGGCGGGCACCTTCAGACCGGCCCGGGACGGACGGGGGACGGTTTGCGAGGGATTGGATGTGGAGGGCGTCGCATAGGGCGCCGGCAGGGCGGCGGGATCGACGCGGAAACGGTCGCCGGGCTTGGGCTCGGCGTCGACGGCGGGGCAGGCAAGAACCAATGCGGCAACAACGGCGACAAGGCGTTTCATGCGGCACCTCGCCTGTGACGGTCACAGCCCGAAACACGGCCCCTTTCCACACCGGAAAGGGGCCGTAAGCCCGGGATTTATACCAAATCCCGGTGAGTAGAACTCATCGGGATTTGGTTAGGCCCAAGGGGCCGCGCGGCTTATGCCGCGGGAGGCCAGGGTTTCGGAGAAACACGCCCGCCGATTGAGGGCGCCCGCTGATCGGTTCCGATCAGCGGGATATGGTATTACGCGCTGGTGTCGACCTGTTCGCCCGGCGGAACCTTGGGGCCGCCCTTGGACACGCCCACCAGGGCCGGACGCAGCAGGCGGTCGTGGATCTGGTAGCCCTGCTGCATGACCATGACCACGGTGCCTTCCGGCTGGGTGGTGTCTTCCACTTCCATCATGGCCTGATGCAGGTTGGGGTCGAAGCGGGTGCCCTGGGCCGGCACCAGACGGATGCCATAGCGTTCGAAGGTGGACAGCAGCTCGCGCTCGGTCATCTCCACACCCACGGTCAGGGTGTTGGCGATGTCGTTGCCCTCGCGCGCCGTGGGCGGCACCGAATCGAGCGCGCGGCGCAGGTTGTCGGCCACCGACAGCACATCCTTGGCGATGTTGGCGACGGCGTACTTGCCGCGGTCCTCGGCCTGCTGTTCAAGACGGCGGCGCACGTTTTCGGTTTCGGCCTTGGCGTACAGCACTTCGTTCTTCAGCTTGGCGATCTCGGCCTCCAGCTCGGCGATGCGGTCGGCGGCGGGGGCGCCGGACTGCTCGGCGGCGGCTTCCTCGACCGGGGCCTCGGGCGTCTGCTCGTTCTGGGGATCCTGGCTCATAGGCTCACTTTCTTCTGCTTTGAGTTAACCGATCAGGCGTCCGACCACCTTGGCGGTGTAGTCGACCATGGGGATGATACGGGCGAAATTCAGCCGCTGCGGGCCGATGACGCCGATGGCTCCGATGATCTGCTCGCGTGAATCCCGATAGGGCGCGACGATCATGGAACACCCGGTGACGCCGAACAACTCGTTCTCGGCGCCAATGAAAATCTGCACGCCCTCGGCGGTATTGGTCAGCTCCAACAGGCGCAGGAACTGTTCCGAGGTTTCCAGCGCGTCGAACAGGGTGCGGATGCGCTCCAAATCCTCGACGGCGGTGACGTCTTCCAACAGGTGCGACTGGCCGCGCACGATCAGCGCGCTGCGGGCACCGTCGCCCGACCAGGTGGCCAGCCCGGCCTCGACCACCCGCTTGGTCAGCTCGTTCAACTGGTGGCGCTGCTGTTCCAGCTCGCCGGTCACGTCCTCGCGCACTTCGTCGAGCGTGCGGCCGGCCAAGCGGTGATTGAGGAAGTTCGACGCCTCCACCAACGCCGACGGCTCGACCCCCTCAGGCAGATCGAGAATGCGGTTTTCCACCATGCCGTCCTCGGTGACCAGCACCACCAGCGCGCGGCCGCGGCCCAGCCAGACGAACTCCACATGCTTGAGGCTGCGCTGGATGCGCGGCGCCATCACCATGCCGGCGCAACGCGACAGCCCCGACAGGGTGCCGATGGCTTCCGACAGCACCTGTTCCACGCTTTTGCCCGCCGCGCGGCACTGGGCATCGATGGCCGAGCGTTCGTCGTCGGGCAGGCCGCCCACTTCCAGCAGGCCGTTGACGAACATGCGCATGCCCTGGGGGGTGGGCAGGCGCCCGGCCGAGGTGTGCGGCGCGTAGAGCAGCCCCAGACCCTCGAGGTCGGACATGACGTTGCGGATGGTGGCGGGCGACAGGTGCATGGGCATGCGGCGCGACAGCGTGCGCGAGCCGATGGGTTCGCCCGTATGGACGTACTCCTCGACGATGTGGCGAAAGATCTCGCGCGATCGTTCGTTCAGCTCGGTGATCACGGGGCTTCGGCCGCGAAGCATGATTGTGGTTTCCAACCCTTGGTGCCGCGACGGAATCTAGTGAGCGGTTCCGGGGTCGTCAACTTTGGGGAAGGCGGGGGGTCAAGGGTGGACGGGAAAGGCGGGAAAGGCTAGGGTTCGCCCCGATCATCCACGCAAGATACGAGACCTACGCCGTCATGAGACCTTCCGGCCGCGCCTTCGACCAGCTTCGCTCCATCTCGCTCGAACCCGGCTTCGCCAAATACGCCGAGGGCTCGTGCCTGGCCCGCTTCGGCGACACCCATGTGCTGTGCACCGCGTCCGTCGAGGAAAAGGTGCCGTCGTTCCTGCGCAACACCGGCAAGGGCTGGGTGACCGCCGAATACGGCATGCTGCCGCGCTCGACCCATTCGCGCACCGACCGCGAGGCCGCCAAGGGCAAGCAATCGGGCCGCACCCAGGAAATCCAGCGCCTGATCGGCCGGTCGCTGCGCGCCGTCACCGATCTGACCGCCATGGGCGAAATGCAGATCAAGATCGACTGCGACGTGCTGCAGGCCGATGGCGGCACCCGCACCGCCTCGATCACCGGCGCCTATGTGGCGCTGCACCTGGCCTTCCAGAAGCTGGTGACCGCCGGCAAGCTGTCGGCGATCCCGCTGATCGACCATCTGGCCGCCGTGTCGTGCGGCATCTTCGACGGCACCCCGGTGCTGGATCTGGATTATGCCGAGGATTCGTCGGCCCAGGCCGATTCCAATTTCGTGCTGACCGGTTCGGGCGGCATCGTCGAAGTGCAAGGCACCGCCGAGGAACGCCCGTTCAGCCGCGACCAGTTCCAGACCCTGCTGGCGCTGGCGGAAAAGGGCGTGTCGGAACTGGTGGCCGCCCAGAAAAAGGCGCTGGGGCTGGAATGAGCCGTCACTTCCGCGAAGGCCGGCTGGTCATCGCCAGCCACAATGCCGGCAAGGTGCGCGAGATCGGCGAGCTGCTGGCGCCGTTCGGCGTCGAGGTGGTGTCGGCGGGCGAGCTTGGCCTGGCCGAGCCCGAGGAAACCGGCACCACTTTCGTTGCCAATGCGGAACTGAAGGCGCACGCCGCCGCCAAGGGGGCCAACCTGCCGGCCCTGGCCGATGACTCCGGCCTGGCGGTGGATGGCCTGGGCGGCGATCCCGGCATCTATTCGGCGCGCTGGGCCGGCCCGTCCAAGGATTTCGCCGCCGCCATGGCGCTGGTGAACCAGCGGCTGGGGGCCAACCCCAACCGCGCCGGCCGGTTCGTCTGTGCCCTGGCGCTGGCCTGGCCCGACGGCCATTGCGAAACCTTCGAGGGTGTGGTCGAAGGCGATCTGGTGTGGCCGCCGCGCGGCACCGCCGGCTTCGGCTACGACCCCATCTTCCAGCCCAAGGGCCACGCCATCACCTTCGGCGAGATGGACCCCGCGGCCAAGCACGGCATCAGCCACCGCGCCGACGCCTTCCGCAAGCTGGTGGCGGCCTGCTTCAACTAGGTCCTGTACCCGCCGGTCACGAGCCCTTGCCCGGCGGGTCCCACGGGAAATTGATCCAGGTGCTTTGGGCGAACACGGTGGCGAAGGTGTCCACCAGCGGCTGGCCCTTGGGCTTGGCGTAGACGGTGGCGAAATGGGCCTTGGGCAGCATGGTGCGCAGCACCTGCACGGTGGCGCCGGTATCCACCAGATCGTCCACCACCAGCCAGCCCGAACCGTCGCCGGCCAGGGACTTCAGAACCTGAGGGTCGCGGATGTCGCGGTCGTCATAGGTGGACACGCACACCGTTTCCACCAGATGGATGTCCAGCTCGCGCGACAGGATGGCGGCCGGCACCAGGCCGCCGCGCGTCACCGCCACGATGCCGGAAAACGGCGGCAGCTCGGCCAGCATGCCGGCCAGGATGCGGGTGTCGCGATGAACGTCCGCCCACGACAGGGGCAGGGTCGAGATGGTGTGGTCGTGCGCGCTCATGGTGCCGGGCTCTCGTGATGACGGGTGCCTTTCATACCAGCCAATCGCCGCAATTTGAATTTTCTCGGCCCCCCGCTCTGGACGGGCCGCGCCCCGATACGCGATAAAGGGCGGGCTGAAGCCTCGGACACGACACGACATGCTGAACACGCCCATGGGCCGGCGGGGGATGATCACCACCCCGCACCACCTCGCCTCGCAAGCGGGACTGGCGGTCCTGCGCGAAGGCGGCAACGCCATCGAGGCGGCCATCGCCGCCGCCGCCACCTTGTCGGTGGTCTATCCGCACATGACCGGGTTGGGGGGCGACGGCTTTTGGCTGATCGCCGAGCCGGGCAAGCCGCCGGTATCCATCGACGGTTCGGGCGCCTCGGGCGTGCGGGTCGAGCGCGATCTGTACCGGGGCGAGCGGCTGAAA
>DATGXU010000405.1:0-5058 GCA_035298685.1 Magnetospirillum sp.
GCTGAAGCTGGCCGAAGCCATGGCCGCGCAGGTGCCGGTGGCGGTGGCCGACATCGCGCCCTTGACCGAGATGGTGACGCACGGCGAAACCGGCCGGGTGTTCGCGCAAGGGGCCGACGCCCTGGCCGAGGCGCTGGAAGCCGTGCGGCTGGACCCGGCGGCGGCCCAGGCCATGGCGCGCGCGGCGCGGGCCTGGGTGGTGGCCAACCGCACCTGGGATGCGGTCAGCCGCCGGCTGCTGTCGGCGTGGCGGGACTGAAGCGGCGCTCGATCACTTCAACGATGCGTTCCGCCGCCTTGCCGTCCCACAGGGCGGGTATGCGCGACGGCTTGCCCTTGCCC
This sequence comes from Magnetospirillum sp., assembly GCA_035298685.1. Classification (GTDB taxonomy): domain Bacteria; phylum Pseudomonadota; class Alphaproteobacteria; order Rhodospirillales; family Magnetospirillaceae; genus Magnetospirillum. The sequence goes on from DATGXU010000405.1 coordinate 343, forward strand.
GCCTGAAAATCGGCGAAGGCGCGACGCAGGGCGTCGGGCGAATTGCCGATGATGGTGTTCGAGCCTTCCTCGACCGTCACCCAGCGTTCGGTGTTCTCGCGCAGCGTCAGGCACGGCACCCCGAGCGCGGTGCTTTCTTCCTGCAATCCGCCGGAATCGGTCATCACCAGCTTGGCCGCCTGCAGCAATCCCAACAGCCGCAGATAGGGCTGCGGCGGCAGCAGATACAGCCCCTCGCCTGCTTCCAGGCCGGCGGCGCGCATGGCGTTGGCGGTGCGCGGATGCATGGGGAAGATCACCGGCAGGGTGCGGGCGATCTCGCCCACCGCCCCCAGCAGCCCACGCAGGATTTTGGGGTCGTCCACGTTGGACGGGCGATGAAGCGTCATCAGGGCAAAGCCGTTGCCCAGGCGCTGCGCATCGGCGTCCGGAAATTCCTCGGCCAGGGTGGTCTGGGCGGCAACCGCGCGCGACAGGCTGTGGTGCAACGTATCGATCATCACGTTGCCCACATGGAAGATGTTGGCGGCGTCGACGCCCTCGCGCGTCAGGTTGTCGGCCGCCTTCGCCTCGGTGGTGAACAGCAGGTCGGACAACTGGTCGGTCAGCACGCGGTTGATTTCCTCGGGCATGGCGCGGTCGCCGCTGCGCAATCCGGCTTCCACATGGATCACCGGCACGTGCAGCTTGGCCGCCACCAGCGCGCAGGCCAGGGTGGAATTGACGTCGCCCACCACCAGCACCGCGTCGGGCTTCTCGGCCAGAACCACCGGTTCGAACGCCACCATGATGTCGCCGGTCTGCTTGCCGTGGCTGCCCGAGCCCACTTCCAGATTGATGGCCGGGGCCGGCACGCCCAGATCGTCGAAGAAGCTTTGCGACATGTCGGCGCCGTAATGCTGGCCGGTGTGGACCAGCACGAAATCCAGCCCCGGGCGTGACGCCGCCGCGCGCATGATCGGCGCGATCTTGACGAAATTGGGCCGCGCACCGACGACGCAAAGAACCTTTATCCTGCTCATTCCACCCTCAAGATTTGGCGCGCAGCATGGCACGCCGACGCTTGCTGCGCCATCCGGAGAACACCTTGCGCGGCAGATCCAGCGGATGCAGCCGCCACCGTTTGCCGTCGACGATGGTCACCTCGCCCGCCGGGCACAGATGATGCAATCCGCCCCGCCAGGGCGGCAAGGGCGCGATGCGGCGGATCGTGCGTTCCACATACGCCGTCGGCGACAATTCCGCCACCACCTTCAACGTCAGCGCCCCGCCATAGGTTTGCGAACAATCCTGGGCCGGGCGGACCAGCCCGTCGGCGGCGGGAAACAGCGGCCCGGCCGACCGTGCGCCCGAACGGTCCCGCACCACCGGATTGAGCGGGTGCGGCTGCCACGGGCCGGCCAGATCGTCGGCATGATAAAGATAGAGATCGGCGTCGGGCTGGCGCCCGATATGGCCGCAGAACAGCCACCAACGCGCGCCGTCATGGTACAGCGCCGGATCGACCACCGGGCCGAAGCCGGGATCGATGCGGCCGCTCAGGTGCCAGCCGCCGTCGCGGACGTAATGGCTGGCGCCACCGGATTCCCAGGTTTCGCAGACAATATGGTCCGCCCCACCCGCATTGAAGGCGAACGGGAACGACATGTGGCCGGCCTCGCGCAACAGCGGCGCCGGCTTGGCCCAGGGCTCGGCCTGGGCGTCGATGGCGCCCGACCAGATTTGCCCCACCCCGTCGCGGTAATCGAAATGCTCGCAATAAAGCCGACCGGCCAGCACGAACGGATCGGCCAGGAAGCGCCATACCGGTGGGGTCGGCAGCCACCGCACCCGCCCGCGAATGCCGTGGGCGACGATGTCGGCGGCGGGCTGTTCGACCAGGGCCAGATTCCACTGCCAGTGGCCCAGGTAGTTCTTCAGCGTGTCGATCACCCGAACACCCCTTGCAGGGCGGCGGACAGCGACGCGCCGACGCTGGAGCCACAATGGCGTTCGGCCAGCCGGGCCGAGGCGGCGGCGGCGGCCTGCCAGATTTCCGGATTGGCCAGACGGGCAAGCGCCTCGGCCACATCGTCCTCGCCGGCGGCGAAGCCGGGATAATCGTCACCCAGCAGGCGGCGGTGCATGGCGGTGGGGTTGCACACCACCGGCAGGCCCAGGGCGCCGTATTCCAGCAGCTTGGTGGAGAGTTCCAGCGAGGCGTCCAGTTCCGGCGCCCGCCACGACAGCCCCACATGGGCATTGGCGGTCAGCCGCAACACCTCGATGCGCGCCATGCCGCCGTGCCAGATCACGCCCGGCCGCGCCAAGGCGTCGCGCATGCGCTGGGGGAAGGTGGGATCGGGTCGATCGAGAAACTTGTCGCCGGCCACGTGCAGTTCGGCGGCGACGCCGCGCCGGGCCATGGCGGCGGGCAGCGCCGTCATCTCCAGCGTGTTCCACGCCGGGGCGAATTTGCCGGCATAGACAAGGCGCAACGGCTCGCCCGGTTTCGGCGCGCCGGCCCGCCCCAAGGCAAAGGCGGCGTCGGTGACCATGGGCGGCAACGCATGCAGCGGCAGGCGTGGCGGCAGCGCCAGCACGCGGGTGAGGTAAGCGCCGATCTCGGGCGTCTGCACCAACAGCAGCGAACCGCCCAGAATGGTGCGCCGCAGACGCCAGCGCGCCCACCAGCCCAATTGGTGCTCGTCCTGGGGAAAGTCGGTAAGGTAAAAGGCCAGCCGCCCGCGCAGCTTGCGCCGCCCGGCCGCCGCCCGCGCCGCCATGGAACCGCGCACGATCACCGTGTCGAAACGGCGATCGGCATCCAGCCGTTCCAGGAATTCCGCCGCCTTGCCCACCGAAAGCTGCCGGCGTTCGCTTTCGCTGGTCCAGCCCAGGGCGAACGGATCGATCAGTTCGACGGCGTCGATGGTGTCCAGCGGCGCCAACACCTCGGGGCGGGTGCGCCGTGCGCGCAGCAGAACCGTGACGCGATGGCCCTGCCCGGCCAGCACCTCGGCCACCGACGCCAGCCAGGTGGCCGGGCCCTCGGCCAGATTGGGATCGACCTCGGCAAACAAAGCGACATGCATGGTCGGATCAGCCGCCGGCCAAGGCGAAAGGGGTCACACTGCCCATGAAGTCCTCGCGCTCCCCCTGCGCCGGCCACGCCCGATAGTGGTTGAGGTGCCGAAACAGGTTCTTTAAAGTCCCACGCCGCAGGGACGGCCATGACGGCCCGACGCCGCCCATAGCTACTTTCCGGACGGCAAACCCTGCGCGTCCCTACAGTCGTCGGCGCCCGCTCACAATTGGAAAAGCCCGCATTCGTGTCAAGGTATTTCCCCCCGCGCCATTCGCCCATCCGCCCGCGGTTCGAGGCCGCATGAGCGACAGCCACGTCATCGTCGCGCTGGGCCGCGAAAGCGACATTGCCGGGGTGATCGAGCGGGCCGGCCTGGACGGCGGGCGACGGCTGGAACGCGCCGGCGACGACGTGGTGCATGTGCCCGCCTGGGACCTGTTCCGCGCCGGCCATGCCCTGGCGCGCGAGACGCTGGAACAGGCGGCGCCCTCCCTCGCCCCGCTTCTCGACCTTTCCATCGGCGGCGCCGGCTTTCGCCGCGCCTTGCTGGTCAAGATGGCCTATGGCGCCATGTCGGCCGAGGCGCCCGCGCTGTCGGCGGCGGCCAGCGCCGGGGCAAAGGCCATCACCTTGATCGGCGGCGCGGCCAGCGAGGCGGCGGCCTCGCGTCTGTCCGGGCGTCCGGTGCGCACCCTGGCGGCGGCGCCGTCATTGCAAGGGCATCTGAAGGCGTTGGACGCCATGGCTCGCCCGTGGTGGCGGCTGAACCGGGCGCCGGTGCGGGGCGGCATGCTGGCCATCCTGGGCGGCGCTTCGGAAATCCCCGCCATCGAAGCGGCCATCAAGGCGTTGCCGCCGGGCATGGGCGTGGTGGTGCTGCTGAAAACCGACCGGCCGTTGCCCGAGGGCGCGCTGGCCTGTCTGGCGGCACGGCCCCATGTGGTGGTGCCGCTGGCCCAGGCGGCGCGGGGGCTGGTCGGCCGCCGGCTGGTCGCCGCCACCCGCGCGGCGCTGGCTCGTCAGTTCGGCCCGTTGGCCAACGGCGAAGTGCTTGAAGGGCTGCCCGCCACCCTGGCCGGCATCGCCGGCCACGCCCTGGGCACGGCGAAATGGGCGCTGGCGCTGAATGGATTGGTGGCGCATTACCGCCCCCGCCTGATCGTCGGCGCGCTGGAAAAGACCATTCACGGGCCCATCCTCAGCGATCTGCGCCACGGCCGCGATTTCAAGGTGATCAACCTGCAACACGCGGTGATCGCCCATTCCGGCGTGCTGGCCCATATGAGCTTCGACGCCTTCGCCACCTGGGGCGGATTGTTCAGCCGCGCCTGCGCCGACGACGGCTATGGCCCCACCGACAGCCTGGTCGAGATCGGCAACCCCGCCTGGCTGGACCTGGCCCAAGCCGGGCCGCTGGCCGCCACCGACGCCACCATCGCCCTGCTGCCGCAGCCCAGCGGCAAGGGCTATGTCACCCCGGCGGTGCTGCAGGCGCTGTACGGCGCCGTATTGTCCTATGTGCAGGCCCGTCCGCATGTGCGCCTGCTGGTCAAGCCGCACCCCGCCGACCCCGGCGACCCCGGCGCGCTGTACCCCGGGGTCGAGGAATTGCGCGCCGCCGGCCGGCTGGAGGTGCTGCCCGCCCATGG
>DATGXU010000406.1:0-21019 GCA_035298685.1 Magnetospirillum sp.
AGACCCTTGGACAACTTGGCGATTTCGACCTCGGCCCGCAATTCGATCTCGTCCAGCAGGGCGCCGAGACGCGGGTCCTGGCAGGCCTCGCGGCGCGAGCGCACCATCTGGGCCAGGTCCATCAGCTTTTCCTTGGGAACCGTGCCCAGCAGCAGGCCGTGGCGAACTTCCTCGAGCTTGTCCAGGATGTCCTCGCCCCGCCGCAGCAGACGCTTGCGCGCCTGACGCTCGGTGGAATCGTCCACGGATTGGACCAGCAACAGCGCGTCGATGCCGGCCAGCTGCGTCGGCGCCTCGGCCGCGTGTGGCCCTGCGCTGCCGTCAAGCGCATCCACCAGGGCTTGCTTGAACTGCCCGGCGTTGCCTGTGGACTTGTCGACCCGGCGAGCACCGCCGGCTGCGGCGGAACTTGAACCGGTACGGGAAACTTTCATGAGGCCCCGAAATCCCTTAGAGGGTCCGTATGGTGTCGGCATTCTAGCCGCTGGGCCTTTCCGGTGAAAGCCGCTATTTCTGCCGCCTTGCCCCCGTGCCCGTGGGAAGTTTTTGCCGCCTTCGCCGCTTTTTGCCGATGCCCAATACCGCCCGTTTTGACCAAACCATTGTAAAACAACGCATTAGCCAACTGGCACGACATTCGCATCTTGGCTGATGTATTGTTGTGACCCGGCCTAGAGGACGCCATGATCCGAGCCACCGCCGCCACTGCCGCCACCATCGCCACCGGACTGCGCGCCTTCGTGCTTGCCGCCGGCCTGGTCGCCGCGACCATCGCCTGCATGCCGCAGACGGCGTTCGGTGCCTCGCGCATCAAGGACATCGCCGATTTCGAAGGCGTGCGCGACAACATCCTGGTGGGCTATGGCATCGTGGTCGGCCTGAACGGCACCGGCGACGACCTGACCAACGCGCCCTTCACCAAGGAATCGCTGGTCGCCATGCTGGAACGCCTGGGCGTCAACATCCGCGGCCAGGGCGGCACCATCGCCACCCTGAAGCCCAAGAACGTCGCCGCCGTGATGGTCACCGCCGTGCTGCCGCCCTTCGCCCGCCAGGGCACCCGCCTGGACGTGTCGGTGTCGGCGCTGGGCGACGCCAAGAGCGTGGATGGCGGCACCCTGCTGGTCACCCCGCTGGTGGGCGCCGACGGCGAGGTCTACGCGGTCAGCCAGGGCGGTGTCGCCACCGCGTCGTACTCGGCCCAGGGCAACGCCGCCTCGGTGTCCAAGGGCACCCCCACCAAGGGCCGCATCGCCAACGGCGCCATCGTCGAACGCGAACTGCCCTTCGAGATGAGCCACATGGAAACCGTCAAGGTTTCGCTGCGCAATCCCGACTTCACCACCGCGCGGCGCATCGCCCAGGCGGTGAATTCCTATCTTGGCACCGAAGTGGCCCGCCCCAGCGATCCCGGCTCGGTGCAACTGGTGGTTCCGCCCCAGTATCGCGGCGACGTGGTCAGCATGCTGACCGACATCGAGCAACTGCGCGTCGAACCCGACCAGACCGCCAAGATCGTCATCGATCAGGCCACCGGCACCATCGTCATGGGCGAGAACGTGCGCATCAGCACCGTCGCCATCGCCCAGGGCGCCCTGACCATCCGCGTCACCGAAACCCCGCAGGTGTCGCAGCCGTCGCCCTTCTCGAGCACCGGCGAAACCACCGTCGTCGACCGCACCAACATCGAGGTGGACGAGGGCAAGCCGGCCAACATGAAGGTGGTGCCGCACGAAGTGACCCTGCAGGAACTGGTCAACGGCCTGAACGCCCTGGGCGTCACCCCGCGCGACCTGATCGCCATCCTGCAAACCATCAAGGCCGCCGGCGCGCTGCAAGCCGACATCGAGGTGATGTGATGGACGCCCAATCGATCGCCACCACCGCCGCCGACATGGCCGCCCAGGCCCCGCGGCCCATCGGCACCAAGGCCAACAGCCCCGAGCAGGCCCGCGCCATCGGCAAAAAGTTCGAAGCCATGTTCGTCACGCAAATGCTCAACCACATGTTTACCGGTGTGGATGCAGAAAAGAGCTATTTCGGTGGCGGTCATGCGGAATCCATGTTTCGGCCCATGCTGATGGACGAATACGGCAAGATGATCGCCAATCGCGGAAACGGCATCGGCCTGGCCGATCAGGTTTCCCGTGTCTTGCTGTCGCACCAGGAGGTCCAGGCATGAGCGCCGTCACCACCATTCCCTATGACGACATCGTGTGGGCCTGCACCCATCTGTGCGAGCTGCTGGAATACGAGAACGAGGCGCTGGCCGCCCACGATGCCGCCACGGTGCGCGAGCTGACCGAGAACAAGGCAGCGCTGGCCCGCATCTACGAACAGGCGGTGGCGCCCATGGCCGACGAGCCGCACCTGGTCGACACGCTCGAACCCGAGCAAAAGGAAGAACTGATGGGCCTGGGCAGCCGGCTGAAGGATCTGGTGGAAGAAAACGCCCGCCGGATCAAGGCCGAGATGGACGCCTATCAGATGTTGATGGATGCCGTCGTCGGTGCGGTGAAGACCTCCAAGACCACCGCCGTCACCTATGGCCGCGCCGGCCATATGGAAGGCCACGGCGTGGCGGAAAACTCGATCAGTCTGAACCAGACCCTCTGACGCCAGAACGGCGGGGAGCCTATCATGTCGCTGACCCTCGGACTCAATACCGCCCTGTCGGGACTGCTCACGGCCCAGCGTGGCCTGGACGTGATTTCCCAGAACGTGGTGAACGTCAACACCAAGGGCTACGTCCGCAAGGTGATGAACCCGGAATCCCGCGTGCTCGCCGGCTTCGGCGCGGGCGTGCAGGATGCCGGCGTCACCCGCATGGTCAGCGAGGGGCTGCTGAAGGACATCCGCAAGCAACTGACCAACACCGGCAAGCTCGAGGTCGAGCAGGCCTATTATCCGCGCATCGACGACCTGTTCGGCGAGGTTTCCGACGAAACCTCGATCGCGCACAAGGTCACCGACCTGTTCGCCGCGTTCAATTCCCTGTCGGGCGAGGTCAACAAGCCCGCCACCCAGTGGGCGACCATGCAGAGCGCCCAGGACGTGGCCGATCTGGCGTCGTCCATGACCAGCGACCTGCAGGACCTGCGCATTCAGTCCGATCGCGACCTGGAGGACACGGTCAACCAGGTCAACGAAATCCTGAGCAACATTCACGACCTCAACCAGAAGATCGTGAAGAACAGCGCCACCTCGACCGGCACCACCGACCTTGAGGACAAGCGCGACCAGGCGGTCAGCGATTTGTCCAAGCTGATCGGCATCAACTATTATTTCCGCAACGACAACTCGATGATGATCTATTCGGCGTCGGGTCAGATGCTGTTGGACAACCAGCCGCAATCGCTGGTCTATTCCGCCTCGACCTCGTCCGAGCCGTGGATGACCGCCGCCGGCGGCCAGTTCGGCAAGGTGACGATCTCGGGCAGCTCGGCCGATTTCGGCGCGGAAGTGACCGGCGGCAAGCTGCGCGCGCTGCTTGACCTGCGCGACACCACCCTGCCCAACCTGCAGGCCAATCTGGATCAGATGTGCGGGCAGATGCGCGACACCCTGAACGCGGTCCACAATCGCGGCACCAGCCTGCCGAACGTGTCCTACAGCTATCAGGGCACCCGCATTTTCGCCAAGCAGGGCGACATCGTCCCCAACCCCGCCGACACCACGGCCGTGTTCTACAAGGGCACCACCGGCCCGGTGTCGCCCACGTCGATGGCCATCACCGCCGACGCCACCAACCCGTGGCAGGCCACCCTGACCGCCACCGGCACGCCGTTCGACGCCACCAATTTCGCCGTGGGCGAAACCTTCAGCATCGCCAACGCCGAGGACACCCGCAACAACGGCACCTATCGGGTGGTGGGCTATGGCGGCACCTCGCAGATCACCGTCGAAAAGGTCAATCCGCGCCAGACCATGCAGATTGCCGGCACCGGCGACGTGGTGATCGGCACCTTCGACAACCTGGGCAACCAGTTGCAGAAGACCACGCTGAACCAGATCATGCAGTTGGACTTCACCGTCGCCCCCAACGCGCCGACACCGGCCTATACCGCCACCACCGCCGGCACCGGCCGGTCGCTGATGGATTTCCAGGCCAAGGACGACCATGGCTCGTGGGCCATCAACGAGGTCAGCGCGCATGTCGAGGCATGGCTGCGCCTGCAGGGCTACAGCAACGCCAGCGTCAATCTGGACAGCGAAGGCAAGATGTCGGTCAACGTGGGCGACACCACCACGTCGCTGGTGTTCCGCGATCAGGTGGACAGCAGCGACAGCGCCAAGGCCGAGGACGCCACCATCAAGTTCGACGTCAACGGCGACGGCACCGGCGACGAGACGGTCAAGGGGTTCTCGAACTTCTTCGGCCTGAACGACCTGTACGTCAACACCACCAAGCCGATCATCCTGGACAGCGACGTCAAGGCCGCCGGCTTCGCGCTGAGCAGCAACCGCGACCTGACGCTGTACGACACCACCGGCCAGGTGGGCAACACCATCACCGTGGCCAAGGGCGCCACCCTTCAGCAGATCGCCGACGCCATCAACACCCAGACCCGGGTCAACGAATCGGCCAAGCTGAATTCCACCAACTGGACGCTGACCTCGGACGCCACCGTGACGGTCGCCGACAGCAACGGCGCCCTGTTCTCGGTCACGCTGACCGCCGGCCCCCATTCGCTGGCGGAACTGGCGGGCAAGCTGAACCAGGGCCCGATCACCGCCGAGATGGTGCAGGACGGTTCCATGACCCGCCTGCGCTTGACGGAAGCCACGGGCAAGCGGCTGAACGTGACCGTCGCGGGCGGCACCCTTTCGGGTTCCAGCATGTCGCTGGGTGAAACCCTGGACATGACGCCGACGCAGCGCATCACCGCCTCGGTGATCCCGGAAGGTTCGGGCTATCGCCTGCGTGTGGTCAGCGGCGTCAGCGAGCCGCTGTACACTTCGTCCACCGACGACGCCTTCGGCAACGACCTGGCCAGCGAATTGGGCCTGGAACGCGCCGCCACCATGTCGGCCTATTCGCTGTCGGTGCGCAGCGACATCCAGACCGCCCCGGAAAAGATCAGCCGCGGCACCATGCAGTGGAACGCCGACACCGGGAAATACTATCTGTCCGAAGGCGACAACAGCGCCGCCATGCAGATGGCCGACGCCATGAACGCCAAGGTCAACATCGAGAGCGCGGGCTCGATCCACTCAGGCAAGTACAGCTTTGCCGAGTACGCCGCCGCCACCATCTCGGTTGTTTCCTCAGCGGCCAACAATTCGAAGACGGAAATGGATTACCAGACCACGCTGAATTCGTCGCTCGATTTCCAGAACGCGGCATACAGCGGCGTCAACCTTGACGAGGAAATCATGGCCATGATGGACTATCAGCAGGCCTACAGCGCATCCGCCAAGGTCATCTCGACCTTGCAGGACATGCTCGAAACCCTGACGTCCATGATCCGATAAGGGAGGCTGACCATGTCACGCATCGGCAGTTACGGCGCCAGCCAGCTTTATCTGTACCGGATCGGAAACATCAACCAGCGCATCAACGAGACGCAGGTTCAGGTTTCCACCGAACTGAAATCCACCGTCTACAGCGGTGTGGCAAGCGACGCCAATCGGATCATCAATCTCGAAAACGAGAAGAAGAAGGCCGATTCCTACGTGCGCGACAACGCCATGGCGGAAACCCGCCTGAAGGCCGCTTCGGTGTCGCTGGACGCCATCCGCACGTCGATGAACAACATGAAGAAGCGGCTGGACGAGTTCGCCGCCACCATGTCCACCGACAAGAACAAGGTCGAACAGATCCAGGACTTCGCCTTCGACGCCATGATGGACATCCAGTCTTATCTGGCGGCGAATGTGGACGGCCAGTACATTTTCTCGGGCGGTCGCGTCGCGGATCAGCCGGTCGAGCTGCCGGCTTCGACGCTCAAGGATTTCCAGGCGCTGTATGACGGCAGCTCGGTCACCTACCCCACCACGCGCTCGGCGTCGCTGTACAACCTCGACACCACCAGCGCCGACACCGGCCAGATCAGCTTCAACGGCGCCAACGGCACCATCAACGCGCCGTCGCTGACCACCTCGCCCAACGTGCTGTCGGCCATTCCCACCGGCACGCGCATCACCGTCAACGACACCGGCGGCGGCGCCAACGACAACAAGACCTTCACCGTGCGCGGCGTGACCGTGGACGGCACCGGCACCCATCTCAGCGTCAGCCCGCTGACCTCGGAAGTCGCGCCCGGCGCCACCATCACCTACAAGGACGCGGCGGGGGTGACCAACACGGTGACCTCGAACCTGACGTTCAATCCGGGAACGGACACCATCAGCTCGACCGTCGCCACCGGCATGACGGCGGGCCAGGTGTTCACCATCGCCGGCACCACCGGCAACAACGAAACCTACGAGGTGGCGGGCATCGTCGCCGGCCCGCCGGACACCATCACCGTCCGCAGCACCAAGGTCACCACCCAGGCGCTGTCGTCCAACATCGAGCTGAAGGCCGAAAGCTGGTACAAGGGCGACACCCTGGCCCTGCAGCACCGGATCGACACCGACCGTTCGGTGGACGTGGGCATCTATGCCTCGGACCCGGCCTTCGAAAAGGCATTCCGCGCCCTGGGCCTGATCGCCCAAGGCACCTATGGCAGCGCCGGCGGGCTGGACAACAACCTGGAACGCATCAACCAGGCGCGCTCGCTGATGCAAGATGCGGTGACGCGCAACGGCAACGGCGCGGGCCCCTTTGGTCAGGAACAGTCGGGCGACGTCGACAACCTGCAATCGCGGGTCGGCATCACCCTGAACGTCATCAAGACCAAGAACGAAAAGCACAAATCCTATGCCGAGCTGCTGAACAGCCGTGTGGCCGACATGGAACGGGTGGACAAGACCGAGGCGGTCGCCAAGCTTCTGGACGACCAGAACGCCCTGCAGACCAGTTACCAGGCGCTGGCGACGGTCCGACAACTCAACCTGATCAACTACCTGAAATAATAAGGTTCATCACGGAATTCCGGGGAACTTGCCTTCAACGTCATCGCCGGGCTTGACCCGGCGATCCACGTGTTTCCGCAAAAAGGTCATTGGCAACAATGGCTTGCGCGTCCGCACGTGGATGCCCGCGCCAAGCGCGGGCATGACGGCTTTCGGGACGGTAATGTGGCGTTTCCCGCCTCCCCGCGAATGCGTGATGCCCCATCAAAAAAGGCGGCGCCCTACCAGCGCCGCCTTTTTTCTCACGCACTCCCGATCAGCTGGCGACAATCTGCAAGCTGGTGGCCGCAAAGGACCGAACGCCGTCCAAGGTCGCCAGCAGGGTCTTGCCGCCGGTGGCGCAGCCGTTCGAATCGAAGTACAGCTGGCCGTTGGTGGTGTTGAAGGTGAAGCGTTGCGCCGTGGTGGTGGCGTTGCCGGTGGCGTTGGCGACGAACAGCGTCGCCGCCACCGCGCCAGCCGGCAGGGCGCCGAAATTGGCCGACACCAACTGGATCTTGTCGGCCTCGGCCGCCGTGAAGTCGGTGATGATGTCGGCGCCTTCGGTGGCGATGGCGAACTTGAACGCGTCGGCGCCATCCGAACCGGTCAGGCGATCGGCCCCGACACCGCCGATCAGGGTGTCGTTGCCGGCGCCGCCGTCGATGGTGTCGGCCCCGGCCAGACCCGACAGCACGTTGATGGCGCCGTTGCCGGTGATGACGTTGACCGCCGCGGTGCCGGTGACGTTCACCGCCGCGCTGCCGGTGACCACCAGCCTGTCGATGCCGGTCTGCATGGTGGTGGTGGCGACGACCTGCTGGGTGACGGTGCCGATGCCGGCGGCGGCGTCGATGGCCGTGGCCTGGGCCGCCGTGACCGCGCCGTTCACCGTGATCGTCCTGCCGGCCAGCCGCGCCGAGCCGGCCACCAGATTGGCGGCGGTGTCGGTCACCGCGGCATAGGTCAGGGCGCCGGTGGTGCGGCCGTCGAGGGTCGCCAACTGGGCGATGGTAGCGGCGTCGGTCACCGTCACCGCATGCGATCCGGTCACATAGGTGCTGGCGACCAGACTGGCCGCCGTGTCGCTGACCGCGCCATAGGTCAGCGCCCCGGTGGTGCGGCCGTCGAGGGTGATCAGTTGGGCGACGCTGGCGATATCGGTCACCGTCACCGCATGCGAGCCGGTCACGTAAGTGCCGGCGACCAGATTGGCCGCCGTGTCGCGCACCGCGCCATAGCTCACCGCCCCGGCGGTGCGGCCGTCGATGGTGGTCAATTGGGCGACGCTGGCCGCGTCAGTCACCGTCACCGCGTGCGAACCGAAGACGTAACCGCCGGCGTTGGTGGTCAGATTGGCGGCGGTATCGGTCACCGCGCCATAGGCCACCGTTCCGGTGGTGAAGCCGTCGATGGTGGCGAGCTGGGCGAGGGTGGCGGCATCCGTCACCGCCACCGCATGCGAGCCGGCCACATAGCCGCCGACGTTGCCGGCCAGATGGGCGGCGGTGTCTTCGACCGTGCCATAGGTCACCGTGTCGGCCTGCTCGTCGATGGTCGTCAATTGGGCGATGCTGGCGCCGCCGGTCACCGTCACATCCAGGCCGGCCTGCACAAAGGTGCCCGCCCCGGAATTGGTTTGCACGTCGCTGACCAGATTGGCGGCGGTGTCGGCGACGTCGGTATAGGTCAGGCTTGGCCCAGCCGCCTGGATTGCCGTCAACTGAGCGATGGTGGCGGCACCCGAAACAATGACATTGACGCTGTCCCCGCTGGCGTAGGTCCCGGCACCGGCGTTGGTGGCGGCATCCGCCGCCAGCCTGGCCGCCGTGTCCATCACCGTCCCGCAAACGACGGCGTCGGCGACGGTGTCGATGACCCGCAACTGGCTGATCGTCGCCGCGCCGGTAACGTAGGCATCACGGCCCGCAATCACATAGGTTCCAGTTCCACCATGGGTGCGCACGTCGGCCACCAACCTGCCCGCCGTGTCCGCAACGGACTGATAGCCGACATTGTCGTAGACCCCCTCAAGAAAGCGCAGCTGAGCCAAGGTGCCGGAATTGACGACGACCACATCGGTACCGGGGCTGGCATAGGTCGAGCCCGCGGCGACCAACTGCGCCGCGTTGCCGCTGACGCTTTCAGCCGACACCGCGCCGGTGGTCCGCTGGTCGATGGCAATCAGGTCGGCGATTGCGGCCTCGCCGACGACGGCGACGTCGTGATCGCCGGCCACGTAGGTTCCCGCCCCGCTATTGGTGGCCATATCGGCCAGAATATTGGCGGCGCTGTCGCGCACCACGCCGTAAGAAAGGGTACCGCTGGTCAGCGCGGCCTGGATGGCGCCGAGGTCGGCCACGTTGGCGTTATCGGTCACGGTGACATCATGGGTCCCGGTGACGAAGGTGCCGGCACCGTCATTGGTCTCGATGTCGGCCAGAATGTTGGCCGCACTGTCGCGCACCCCGTCATAGGTGAGCACCCCGGTGGTCAGGGCAGCCTTGATCGCCCCCAACTGGGCGACGGTGGCGCCGTCGGTCACCGTAATATTGTGCGCGCCGGTCACGAAGGTTCCCGCGCCATTGTTGGTGGCGGCGTCGGCGGCCAGGGCGGCGGCGGTGTCGATGACGGCTTGCCAGGTCACGCTGCTGGCGGCGGCAGCGATCGTGGCCAAGTGGGCGACGTCGGTGCTGTCGTTCACGATGGCGGCGTGACCGGCGACAAAACCGGCGGCGGCAGCGTCGGCCGCCAGGTTGGCGGCGCTGTCGGTTATGGAGTCATAGAGCAGCGTGGCGATGCCGGGGGCATTGTTGAGGACGGTAAGCTGATCGAGTGTGGCGCTGTTGGTGACTCTGACGTTGTTATTGGACAACGCCCAGCTGCAGCCGGTGGGATTGTTGACCAAGTCATCAACCAACCTGCTGGCGGTATCGGCGATGGTCGCGCGCGGGTATCCAAGAGGGCAATATTCGACGATAATATACCAGTGGTGCAGATCGGGCTGGTTGGTGATGGTGATTAGCGGCGCCCTCATCGTGTAGGCGTCAGGTCCCCAAAACAACACGTCGCTGGCCAAGTTCCCGTACATATCGGCCAAATGGTCGTAGATCAGCGTTCCCGCACTGCGGTACTCCAGGTTGCGGATCTGGTGGATAGCGACCGCGTCGGTTATCTCAAGCTGATGCGTGCGCGAGCGGTTTGCCCATTTTCCGTTGCCGCCATTCAATTCCCCATCGGCGTACAGGTGGGCGTAGGTGTCGGCAATACGGCCGAACGACATGGTGCCGCTGGTTGCGGCATCGATGGCGTTCAGTTGCGCGATGGTGACGTAATCGGTGATTGCCACATCATGCGAGCCGCTCACCCAGGTGCCGGCGCCGTCGTTGGTGAGGGCATCCGCCGCCAGCTCGGCGGCACTCCCGGTCACCCTGCCATAGGTGATGCTGGGGTTCACCACGGCGATGGCTTGCAATTGGCCGATACTGACGTCGCCGGTCAGCGCGACCGCGCTGGCGCCGATCAGGAAGGCGTTGTCGTCCTGCGATGCCTGGTAGAGGTTGGCCGCACTGTCCTTGAGCACAGCCCCGCTGAAATCGAACCCCCCCGTAGAGCGGATGTCGTTCTTGGCCTCCAGCAGTTGGGCCAAGGTGGCATCTCCGGTAACGGTGCAGTCGCCTGTCACACTCCAGGTAGCGTTGAAAGCAGCCATCGTCCTCTCCGTGTCCCCAAAGCAGCGCGCCACCCGCAAGGTGAAAACCAAGGGCTGACCAATGCGCTTACCATTGGGTCGAGAAGCTACGCCTCACGCCTAATGGGAAACAACGGATTAGTTGGGACCATCTTTGCGGTCACTCCAACCGCAGCCCCAAAGCACCCCACAAGGCGATGAACAAGATTGTCGATGAATTTCAATGGGTTGCCACGCCACAAAGCCACGCACCGAGGGCACAGGCCGGGCGGAAACGCCACTGCGGGGACGACCAAGAACAACGCAGGTTGAACGAGGAAACTCTCGCTGGCAGCACCTGCGGATTATGGGCGCACGATCCTCGGCCCGCACGCCCCCGCTGCCGTCACTCCGGCTTGTCGGCCAGTTCGTCCAGCTTGCGGCTGGCCTGTTCCGCGCTCTGCCGCAGGTGATCCAGCACCGTGGTCTCGTGCCCCAGCAATTTGCGCGAGCATTTGAGGGCACGATAGTAGTGCCCCTGCGCCACTTCCGCCCGGATATCCTGGGCGATCGGCGTGGCCGACGGGCAGGCTTCCACGTACTGGCTCAGGCAGGTATCGAAGAACTCAAGATAGTGGTCGCGCTTTTCCGGGAAGATGTAGGCGTTCTGCAGGCAGAAATAGACCCGCGCCGCCGGCGTCCCCACTTCCTCGGCCACCAGGATTTCCTTTTGGCGCAGGATGCTGCACTCGTTATGCAGACGCAGCTTGGTGTTGGCCCCCGCGTTTTCGATCACCGCACCGTTGATGATCACCTTTTCGCCGGGTTTCAAATCGATCAGCAAGGGCAATGGTGTTCTCCCCACGGGTTCGGTGGCCGACAAGCACTATACGCCCGCCGGCCCGGTTGTCACCAGCCGCCGCGCCGCAGCCATTCGTCCACCATGGGCAGGCGGTCGAATCCCCAGAACGATTCGCCGTCCACCACCAGGAACGGCGCGCCGAACACGCCACGCGCGATGGCGCTCTCGGTCTGCTGGCGCAGGCGGGCCTTGATCTCGGGTTGCTCGATGCCGGCCAGCAGCGCCGCCGGCTCGATACCCATGGCGGCGCCGACATCCACCACCACCTCCTTGTCGGAGATGTTGCGGCCTTCGGCGAAATAGGCGGCGAAGGTGGCATGGCCGAACGGCTTGGCCCGCGCCGGGTCCACATCCTCCAGCCACAGGAACGCCCGCGCCGCCGCCACCGTGCCGACCGGGAACGGTTCGGGGAAGCGATAGGGAATGCCGTACAGCCGCGCCACCCGGTCCCAATCGTGGCGGGAGTACGCGCCCTTGATCGGCTGGTCGATCAGGCGCGTGTTGCCCGAGGCTTCGAAGGCCGGCGCCAGCAGCATGGGCCGCCAGCGGCAGGTGCGGCCATGGCGCTGGGCCAGGGCGTCCACCTGGGTGCTGGCGAAATAGCCGTAGGGCGACGAGAAGTCGAAGAAGAATTCGATGTCGGACATGGGGCAGGCTTCCGTTCTGGGTCTTGCCCAGAGGTTACCAGGGCAGTTCGCGTCCGTCGAAGTGGAAGAATTTGCCGCTGTCGCTGGGCGTCACCTTGTCGAGCACGGCGCGCATGCCGGCGATGGCGGTCTGGGGATCAAGCGGTGCGTCGGGGCCGCCCATGTCGGTGCGCACCCAGCCGGGCGACAGCGCGACGGCGGTGATGCCGCGCGACGCCAGATCCAGCGCCAGCGTCTTCATCACCATGTTCAGCGCCGCCTTCGAGGCGCGGTAGGCATAGAAGTTCCCCGAAGAGTTCTCGGCGATCGAGCCCATCAGCGACGACACCGAAGCGATGATCTTGCGGCCGACCAGATTGTCGACCAGGGCTTCGGCCACCATCAGCGGCGCCAGCGCGTTGGTGCGCATGACCCGCATGAAGCCTTCGGGATCGACGGCGCCGAACGACTGGTTCTGGCCGTAGACGCCGGCGTTGTTCAGCACGATGTCCAGTTCCACGCCGGCCAGCGAGGACTTCAGGCGCTGGATCGAGGCGGGATCGGCCACGTCGGTCACATAGACCTCGGCCCCCGCATCCGAGGCCGCCCGACCCGACAGCGGGTCGCGCACCGTCGCCAGCACGCGCCAGCCGTCGGCGGCGTATTGGCGGGCGAATTCCAGCCCCAGGCCGCGATTGGCACCGGTGATCAGAATGGCGGGCATGGCGGAACCTCCTTTGCTGTCCCCGTCCCTCCCCGACCGGCGCCGGCCGGGGAGAGGCGGGGGGTGAACCTTACTGCTTGAGCGCGGTCACCTGGATTTCGACCTTCATGGCCGCGTCCACAAGGCCGCACACGATGGTGGTATTGGCCGGCTTGGCCTTTTTGAAGTACTTGCCCAGCACCGGCGCGATGGTGCCGAAATAGGACGCGTCGGTGACATACATCATCACGCGCACCACGTCGTCCATGCTGGCGCCGGCCTGTTCCAGCGCGCCCTTGATGGTCAGCAGCGCCTGCTCGGCCTGCTCGACCTCGGACTCGGAAATCTTGCCATCCTTGTAGCCCGAGGTGCCCGACACGAACACCCACGGGTCCTGAGCCACGGCACGGGAATAGCCGGCAACCTCCTCGAAGGGCGAGCCGGAGGAAATCAGACGACGGGTCATGGAAACTTTCCTTGCAACGAACGCGGCCGTGGCCCGCCGCCCGGGACAATGAACGCCACGGCGGTTGGTTCTATACGATTTGGGGCGGCGGGCAAGGGAAAGCGAAGCGGCCGAACAAGGGAAAGCGAAGCGGCCGGACAAGGGAAAGCGAAGCGACCGGACAAGGGAAAGCGAAGCGGCCGGGCGGCGCGGGCGGTCAGCGGCTGGCCAGCACGCGGTCGATGAACGGCACGCGGCCGTCGCGGCTGTCCACTTCCAGTACCCACAGGTCGTAATCCACGTCGCGCGCCCGGGCGATCGAGGCTTCGGCGCGGGCGTCGTCCACCGGCTCGGGTCCGGTCGCCTTCAGCCAGCCCAGCCGCCCCTCGGCGTCACGGGCCTGGGTGTAGATTTCCGCCTTGCCCCCACCCCGGTTGACCTTGACCAGAATGGTGCCGGCGTCCTCGTCGCCCTTTCGCGCCACCACCACCGGAATGGCTTCGATGCCGCACCGGCGGATGGCCGCGTGCACGAACAATTTGGCCTTCAGCTTGGGTTCGCTCATCGCGCATCCGCCATGGTGGGGTGGTTGCCGGCAATACGCGCCCGCGCGGTTGCCGCCAGATCCTCCATCAGATTGGGATAGGCGGCGGCGAACCTGCGGAAATCATGGACGTCCAGGATCAGCAACTGGCAACGGCTCATGGCGCGCACGGTGGCGGTGCGCGGGCAGCGTTCCAGCAGCGCGATCTCGCCGAAGAAATCGCCGGGCTTCAGCACGAACGAGGCACCGCCATGGCCGCGCACCTCGACCTGGCCGTTGACGATGAAGTACATGGTTTCGCCCAGGTCGCCCGCGCGCATCAGCACCTCGCCCCGCACCGCCCGATAGATCTTCAACAGCGACGCGATCTCGGCGATCTGGCCGGCCTGCAGGCGGGTGAAGAACGGCACCTTGGCCACCAGATGCCAGGTGGAGACGAAGTTCTGCCGCCGCATTTCCTCGGTGAAGCCCGAGGCCAGGATCGACGCCGGCAGCGCGAACATGCACAGGCCCAGAATGGCGACGCCGCTGCCCACCACCTTGCCCAGAACGGTCACCGGCACCACGTCGCCATAGCCCAAGGTGGCCAGGGTGACCACCGAATACCACATGGCCTGCGGCACGCTGGCGAAGGCGGGATTGACCGTCCGCTCGACGAAGTACAGCAGCGTCGAGGTGGAAACCACCAGCAGCACCATGATGAACAGCGCCGACATCAGCGGGCGCAACTCGGCCAGGATGACCGCGCCCAAGGTTTCCAGCGCCGGCGAATACCGCGCCAGCTTGAGGAAGCGCAGGATGCCGAACACCGTTTCGGCGTCCTGCGGCAGGCCGACCGCCTCGCCCAGCACGAACGGCACCACCGCCAGGAAGTCGAAAACGCCATAGGGGCTGGCGGCATAGCGCCACAGCGCCCGCAGGCCGGACTCGCCCTCGCCGCCGCATTTCCACGCCAGCAGCAGGCGCAGGCCGTAATCGGCGGCCAACAGCATCAGCGCCACGTCGACCGCACGATCGGCCGCGTGCTGCCAGTCACTCCACAGGTCGGGCACTGTATTCAGGATGGCGATGCCGGCCGACACCATGATGGCCGCCATCAACGCCGTGCGGTAGACCACCGCGCGGCGGGGCGGAAACGGCCCCTCCACCACCAATCCCTTGATCCAATCGGCCGCGCTCAACGCTTGTTCCCCAACTGTCCCGTCCCGCTGACCGGCGACACTATAGCCTATGCGTCCCAATAAGGAACCGGGCCGAAACGTTCTGCCAGGAAGTCCACGAACGCCCGCACCTTGGCGGAAAGGTGGCGCCCGGTGGGCCACACCGCATAGATGCCCATGCCGCCATGTTCGTATTGCGGCAGCACCCGCACCAGCGTGCCCGCCCGCAGCGACGGGCCGGAAATGAAGGTGGGCAGCGCCGCGATGCCCGAGCCGGCCAGACAGGCCGCCAGCAGGATCTCGCCGTTATTGGCCTTGAGCCGACCATCCAGCCGCACGGTTTCCTCGCCGTGCGGGCCGATGAAGCGCCATTCCTCGGCGGTGGGAACATAGGAATAGGACAGGATGTCGTGCGCCGCCAGATCCGCCAGGGTGGCGGGGCGGCCGCGGCGGTCCAGATAGGACGGCGCCGCCACCATCACGCGCCGGGCCGGCGCCAGCTTGCGCGCCACCAGCGACGAATCCGCCAGCCGGGCGATGCGCACCGCCACGTCGAAGCCTTCGTCCAGCAGGTCCACCAGCCGGTCGTTCAAGGCCAGATCCACCGCCACCTGGGGATAAAGGGCCAGGAAATCGGGAATGGCCGAGGCCAGATGCATGGTGCCGAAGGTCATGGGCGCGTTGACCCGCAGCACGCCGCGCGGCTCGGCCTGCAGCGCGCCGACGGCGCTTTCCGCCGCCTCGGCCTCAGCCACCACCCGGCGGCAATGCTCGAGAAAGCCGGCGCCGGCCTCGGTCAGGCTCATGCGGCGGGTGGTCCGCTGCAACAGCCGCGCGCCCAGCCGATCCTCCAGCGCCGCCAGTTGCTTGGACACCGCCGATTTGGACAGGCGCAGATCGCGGGCCGCGGCCGAAATGCCGCCGGCATCGACGACGCGGGCGAACACGGCCATACCGGCCAGCAGTTCCATGGGGACCGTTTCCTTCATGGAAACAATCATGTTCCTTCAGGACCAATTGTCCAGCGGTTTGGTCGCCTCGATATTCCTCGTAACGCAAACCGCGAAAGGGACAGCCGCCATGGCGCGCATTCTGATCCTGTATTATTCGACCTGGGGACACATCGAGAGCATGGCTCTGGCCGCCGCCGAGGGCGTGCGCCAGGCCGGCGCCGAGGCCGTCGTCAAGCGCGTGCCCGAGACCATTCCCGGCGACGTGCTGAAGGCCATCCACGCCAAGACCGACCAGGGCGCCCCCATCGCCGACCCCAACGAACTGGCCGATTACGACGGGTTGCTGATCGGCACGCCGACCCGCTATGGCAACATGGCCGGGCAGATGCGCAACTTCCTCGACCAGACCGGCAAGCTTTGGGCGTCGAACGCGCTGGTGGGCAAGCCGGCGGGCGTGTTCACCTGCACCGGCAGCCAGCACGGCGGCCAGGAAACCACCCTGATTTCCACCATCGTCAACCTGATGCATTTCGGCATGGTGGTGGTCGGCCTGCCCTATTCCGCCAGCCAGCAGACCGCCATGGACAAGATCACCGGCGGCAGCCCCTATGGCGCCACCACCATCGCCGGCGGCGACGGCTCGCGCCGCCCCATCCCCGAGGAACTGGACATGGCCCGCTTCCAGGGCCGCCACTTGGCGGAAATCGCCATCAAGCTGAAGGACTGACCCATGCTGGAACTGCGCCCCTTCGCCCGCCTGGGCACCTTCGACAACGACTGGCTGCACGCCCACTACCACTTCAGCTTCGCCGATTATCACGACCCGGCCCGCATGGGCGTGGGCAAGCTGCGGGTGTGGAACGACGACACCATCGAGCCCAATACCGGCTTCCCCCCGCACGGCCACCGCGACATGGAAATCGTCACCTATGTGCGCGAAGGGGCGGTGACCCACCACGACTCGCTGGGCAACGTGGGCCGCACCGAGGCCGGCCAGGTTCAGGTGATGAGTGCCGGCACCGGCATCCGCCATGCCGAATACAATCGCGAGACCACCCCCACCACCCTGTTCCAGATCTGGATCGTGCCGCGCGCCCAGGGGCTGGAACCGCGCTGGGAAACCCGCCCGTTCCCGCGCGACCATGGCCGCCTGCAGGTGCTGGCCTCGGGCCTGCCCGGCGACGACGCCCCCATCATCCACCAGGATGCCCGCGTGCTGGGCGCCACCCTGGACAAGGGCGACCGGATCAGCCATCCGCTGGGCGGCCGCACCGCCTATCTGGTGGCGGCGCGCGGGCACCTGAACGTCAACGGCACGGCCCTGGGTCCGCGTGACGGCGTGGTGATCACCGCCGAGCCCGACCTGTCCATCGTCGCCGAGGACGACGCCGAAATCGTCATGGTCGAATTGGCCTGAGCCAGACGCAAGTCTGCCCCGCCCCTTTCCCCCCTGTCGTGTCAACCGGAGCAGGATTATGATCTTCGGAGAAATATGAAAAACGACACGGGAGGGAAGGGTCGGCATGACCATGATCGAATGGACCAAGGACCTGAGCGTCGGCGTCTCGCGCCTGGACGACCATCATCGCCGCCTGATTGATCTGACCAACCATCTGGGTGCCGCCATCGCCGCCAACGACACCGAACAGGCGACGGGTGCAGTGTTGGGCGAGTTGATCCGCTATGTCTATTACCATTTCGGCGAGGAAGAGCGGCTGATGGAAGCGGCCGGTTACGCCGAGCTTGCCACCCACCGGCGTCATCACCGCGAGATGGCGGAGCATGTGCGCCAGCTCGAGGAACGGTTCGACCGCAACCCTGGCGAGGTGATGACGGCCGATCTGCATTCTTTCCTATCGGATTGGCTGGTCAACCACATCCGATCCGAGGACATGCGCTATCGTGCCACCCTCGCCGAGACCGTGACTATGGCTTAAGTCGCGGGAGGGCGTACGCCCTCCTATCCTCCTGCGCGAAGGATCGATGCCAGCGAACGATTGCCAGGCAGGGGGATGCAAATCCTATCCTGGGGGTCAGGACGGGCACACGTCCGGATAACACGCCAGGGAGGGGCAAACGACCATGCTGGACACCTGCCCATATTGCCATGACCCGGTTCCCAGCCACGGCATCTGCTGCCGGGTACCGGACGACCTGGACCGCTTCGAACGGGTCTTCCAGCGCCTGCTGGCCCACCACGACAACCAATTCCTGCAGGAAAACCTGCTGCGCTATCTGGTCGCCTATGGCCGGCGCCCCCAGGAAGACCTGCCGCCCCATTGCTATCCGCTGCGCGGCGGGGTGAACTCGGCCACCAGCGGCGCGTGGTAGGAATCGGGGCTGGCCCAGATGGTGGCCGGCGACACCAGTTCGTCGCCCAGCGCCTCGTTGTGGATTTCCGCGCCCACGTACCAGCCCAGCAGCGGGCGCGACACCAGGATGTGGTCCAGCATCACCTTGCGCCCATGGTGGATGACGGAATAACGCTGGCTGTCGGCCAGGGTGCGTTCCACCGGAACCAGCACGCGCGGCGCCAGATGGCCGTTGCCGGTGTCTTCCTCGTCGCCGCGAATGGTGCGCACCGGCGCCTCGCGGTCATCGGCGTTGAAGTCGCCGCACACGGCGATCAGCGCCTCGGCATCCGCATCCAGAATGCTTTCCACCAGCAGGCGCGCCTCGAGCGCCTGACCGGCCTGCTTGATGGCGGCCAGGAAAAAGCCCTCGGCCCAGCCGCCGACGCTTTCCCAGCGGCCGTGCGTTCCCTTTTGCCCGGCCAGCCAGGCGGCGCGCGGCGCCCGCAGGTGCAGGTTGACCACATGCAGCACCCGGCCGCCCGGCAGCGCCAGTTCCGCATGCAGAAGCGGCCGGTCCCATTCCACCACCTCGCCCGCTTGGGGGCGCGGCTGGGCGGTGGCGGCGCGATAGTGCGGCGCTTCGACCAGATCGTGCCACAGCTGGCGATGGCGCAGGATGGGATAACGCGACAGGACCACCAGATTGTGGCGGTCCGACATCCGCACCCCGCCACGGTTCAGCGACACGACGCGATGGAAGTGCTCCATCTCGGTGCCGGCCAGCACGCGGTCCAGCGCAGCCGCTTCACGCGGCCCCTTTTTGGTGGGGCCGTGGGCGTTGACCTCTTGCAGGCACACCACGTCGGCCCGCAACCGCTGCAGCTGCGGCCGCAGCACGGCGACGCGATCGGCGAAGTCGCCCTCCGCCGCGCGGTCGTCCAGGCTTTCCATGTTGAAGGTGGCGATGCGCAAGTGTTTCACGTTGTCCGACCGCGGCCCGTTCAATCAGATGTGATGGGAAGACCATAGCATCAAACCGGCCGCCGCCTAAGCCGCTCTGCTTGTGCGCCACCGCCAGAGGGGTATAGTACTAGGCCGCAGCACGAAGGATGCGAAACATGGCGGTTCTGGTCTGGAACGAGGCATACGGCGTCGGCAACGCCATGCTGGATTCCGACCACCGCATTCTCATCAACCTGCTGAACCAGTTGCACGACGCCACCGAAACCGGCCAAAGCCACGCCGTGGTGGGCACCGTGATCAATGTGCTGGTGGAATATGCCGAGCACCATTTCCGCCGCGAGGAAGGGTTGATGGCCGCCGCCGGCTATCCCGATCTTGCGGCCCACCGGCAGTGCCACCGCCAGCTAGAGGCGCAGGTCCGCGCCATTCGCGACCGCTGGTCGTCCGGCGAACGCGGGGCGCTGGACGACGAAGTCATGGGCATGCTCAAGAAGTGGTTGACCGACCATATTCTGGGCGCGGATAAATCTTACAGACCATGGATCGAGGGCGTCGCCGACGGGGAAGCGGCAGGCCCGGCGATGCCTGTGGGCACCTAGCCGCAGGCCAGCCGACAGGAACCGGAATCGTCGCAGGGGAAGGGCGCGAGCACCATCATGATGACAGAAAGAAAGCTGTTCACCGCCGAATTGCAGCGTCTGAAGGCCCTGTCCGCCAAGGGCGAGGCCGTGCCCCACCAAGTGGGCGCGCCGTCCAACAGCGAGGTCCTGAAGGCGCTGAACGAAATGCGCGCCGACATCAAGATGCTGGAGCATCTGATCAAGGGCGAGGAAGCGCCGCCGCCGTCGGCCCAGGTCGCCCGCATGGACGAGATGGTCAGCCAGAAGCAGGCCGAGGTCTCGATGCTGAAGACCGAGCTGCGCGCCCTGGCCGTCTGCATCGAGCAGACCAAGCAGGAAATCGCCGCCCTGCGCCCCAAGGACGCCATGGACGACCGCCTGATGGCGGTGACGTTCGAACTGGACGCCATCGTCTCGGCCACCGAGAACGCCACCCAGGGCATTCTGGAATCGGCCGAAAAGATCGAAGGGCTGACCAAGGAAATCCAGTCCCACGGCGTCGACCCTTATGTGGCCCGGCTGACCGAGGACATCAACGAAACCATCGTCAACATCTTCGAAGCCTGCAACTTCCAGGACATTACCGGCCAGCGCATCACCAAGGTGGTGAAGACGCTGCAATACATCGAGGCCCGCATCAACGCGATGATCGACATCTGGGGCCCCGACAACATTGCCGAGATCGTGCCCAAGCCGGCCGACGACCATCGCGACGACGACGCCAAGTTGCTGAACGGACCGGCGCTGGAAAACCAGGGCATCAGCCAGGACGAAATCGACAAGCTGTTCGGCTGAGTTCCATCCGCCCTTCTCCTCCGGGGGGCAAGTCCCCTGGACGTTCTTCATGTCTCCTTCTCCCAGGCGGGATACGCCGCATGCCCAGGCGGAAGCGGCGCCCGAATTCTGTACCTTTCCGAGGTGTGGACGGCGTCGGGCCTGCCCAGGGAAGGAGAAGAAACATGAGCGAGAGGAGAAGCGAGTTGAAGGCGGTGAACGCAGCTGCGGAACAGGCCATGGGTGTTGCCGGTCGCGACGTCAGCCAAATGGCGGCGGTTTGGGTCGACAACTGGAACCAGATCAACGGCCGCCTGGCCGAGGACATCAACGAAACCATCATCGGCATCTTCGAGGCCTGCAACTTCCAGGACATTACCGGCCAGCGCATCACCAAGGTGGTCAA
>DATGXU010000407.1:0-6144 GCA_035298685.1 Magnetospirillum sp.
TCGGGAGCCCGCCGACGTCCCCATCCAAGCCGATGGATGGTCCGCCTACAATGCAATCCACGCGGTTCCGCATGAATGCCTTTTGAAACAATGGGATGGGTGATGGCGCGTGGATGCGCGGGTCAAGCCCGCGCATGACAAGAATGAGGAAGGGAGCTTCGGAAAGGCATTTTTCCGCACCCTGTTAAAGATACCCCGCCAAACCGCGATGCACCATTCTGATTGCCCGGACGGCCGCTGAAACGGCCGCCAAGAACCCCGACTATTTGCTGGTGCCCGACTATTTGCTGGTGGCGGTGAACACGCCGTCCCAATCGGCGCCGGGCGGGTTGGCCTCGAAGGTGGCGATGCGGTCTTCCATCAGGGCGTAGAAGCCCTCGACGTGCAGGTCGCGGCGAAGCTCGTCGCAACGGGCCAGCCACTTGCGCGCGTCGGGCCAAGCCTGGGCCCGATAGGCGTCGATCATGGATTTGTGTGCGTATTCCAGTTCCTGGAACCACGCCTCGCGCGCCACGTCGGGGCGGCCCAGCAAGGTCCAGATGCGCACCGCCTCGGTCTTGCCCTTCACCTTGATCAGGTCCAGCTCCAGGGCGGCGTAATCGGGGGCGCGCTTGTGGGTCTCGTCACCGATGACGATGGCGACGCCATAGGGCTTGCTCTGGCCTTCCAGGCGCGAGGCCAGGTTGACCGTGTCGCCCAGCACCGAATAGTCGAACCGCTGGTCCGAGCCCATGTTGCCCACGCACACCGGTCCGGAGTTCAAGCCGATGCCGATCTTGATGGGAACATGGCGGCGCTGTTCGACCTTGGCTTCATGTTCCAGTTCGTCGTTCAGCGGCCCCAGGCGCTCCATCATGGTCAGCGCCGATTCGCAGGCGTGGCGCGCGTGGTCGTCGTCGTCCAGCGGCGCGTTCCAGAACGCCATGATGCAGTCGCCCATGTACTTGTCGATGGTGCCGGCGCGTTCCAGGATGACGTTGGTCATGGGCGTCAGGAAGCGGTTGATCAGCCGGGTCAGGCCCTGGGCGTCGAACAGCTCGGAAATGGTGGTGAAGCCGCGCACGTCGCAGAACAGCAGCGTCATGTCGCGCATTTCGCCGCCCAGGGTCAGCCGGGTCGGATCGTGCGCCAGCTTTTCCACCAGGGCCGGCGACAGATAGCGGCCAAAGGCGGTGCGCACCTGACGGCGCTTGGCCTCTTCGCTGGCGAAGCCGGAATAGGTCAGCTGCATGAACAACAGCATGGCGGTCAGCAGCGGGAAGACCGGATCGTAAAGCTGGCGATGCTCGACGAACTGATACCACGACCAGCCGCCGAAGCCGCCGGCGACCCCCAGGAACACCAGCAATGTCCAGCGCGCGCCGATCATCGGCACCAGAATGATCATCAGCAGCGCGCCCAGGCCGGTGGCCACATAATTCACGAAGGTGGCATCCAGCGGAATGGTCAGCTGCATGTTGTCGAGAACGGTTTCGATGATCTGGGCATGCACGTCCACGCCGGGCAGCTGGCGATCCAGCGCGGTGGTCCGGATATCCAGCAGGCCCGCCGCCGAGGTGCCGATGATCACCAGCTTGCCGGCCACCTTGGCGGGATCGAAGGTGCCATCCTTGACGTCCTTGGCCGAGATGTAGGCGTTGCGGTCGTAATGGGCGGCATACAGATAAATGCGCCCCATGGGATCGGTTTTGATCACATTGGGCTTGATGGTGAGGTCCTGGATGCCCCAGAGGTTCTGGTCAGCTCTGGGCAAGCGCAGTTGGATGGTAAGTTCACCCATGGCGACGCGCAGCATTTCCAGCGACAGGGCGGGATAAACCACCTCGCCCACCTTCACCGCCGCCGGAATGCGGCGCACCACGCCGTCGGGCTCGGGGGTGACGTTGAAGATGCCGCGTCCCGCCGCCGCACGGTCGATCACCGGGATATTGCGCAGCAGGGCCGGATGCTGCTCGAGAAACGGCGTAGGATCGCCATTGAGCGCAGCCAATGACGTAACGGGCATATCTTCGCCGGTGGCGCTATAGCTGTCGGTCACCACCGTCTGCCCCAGCACCACGCGGCCGGCTTGTTGGAAGATGTCGGCCAGGATGTCGTCGTTGCTGGGCAGTTTCTTCAGACGCGCCACCGTGGCCGGGTCCAGCCCGATGGCGCTGTCGGCCACCTTGCCGGGCGACAGCCGGTCCGGCTCGGCGAACACCACGTCGAACGCCACCACCACGGCGCCGGCATTGAACAGATTGGCGACGATTTCCGCCACGGTGACCCGCGACCACGGCCATTGCCCTAAGGATGCCAGGCTGGCTTCGTCGATGTCGACCACGGTGACCGGGCGGTTTTCCGGGCGCACGCGCGGATGAATCTGCTGATAGAAGTCGAACACCTTGGCGCGGCCGATTTCCAGGAAGCCGCCGGGATCGAACATGCTCCACGCCATTGCCAGCGCGAGCAGCACAAGTGCCGCCGGACGACCACCCTTGCGCAGCCAGCCGAACGCCGCGCGCCAAGAAAATCCCGAAAGCTTGCGCTTGGCCCGCCCCGCCATGGCACCCCACCCCTTCAGCGTTCCTAAACTAAAACCGAAACACAATAGCGCCGACCGGGCTGCCAGGAAATGGCCGCCCGACATTTTTCATTTGCCAGCCGGCGGCTGTGGAGCAAATGTCTTTGCCATGACCACGAAACACGACAAACACGCTTGGCTGAGGGCCATCCTCGACCCGTTGCGGCCGGTGGCGCGCGAATTACTGACCGCATCGCTGTTCATCAACGTGCTGGCCCTGGCCGCGCCCATCTTCGTCATGCAGGTGTACGACCGGGTGATCGGCCATTCCAGCATGGAGACGCTGAAGGGCCTGGTGATCGGCATGGCGATCGTGCTGGTCTTCGACTACGTGCTGCGACAGTCGCGCGCCCGTATCATGCAAATGGTGTCGCTGCGCATCGACGTGGAAGTGGGCACCCGGCTGTTCGACAAGCTGATGCGCCTGCCGCTGCGCACGCTTGAGGGCCGCTCGTCCGCGGTCTGGCAGCAATTGTTCCGCGACGTCGACACCCTGCGCGCCACGCTGTCCGGTTCGTCGGCAATCCTGTTGGCCGACCTGCCCTTCGTGCTGATCTTCCTGGGCGTCATCTTCATTATCGGCCGGCCGCTGGCGCTGGTGTTCCTGGTGGTGTTCGCGCTGTTCATCCTGCTGGCGTGGCGGTCGGGCAAAAGCCTGTCCGACAACACCCAGCGCGACAAGAACGTCACCGCGACCCGCGACGCGCTGGTGGCGGAAATCGTTGCCGGCCGCGGCGTGGTCAAGTCGGTGGGCCTGGGCCGCGCCGTTCGCCCGCTGTGGGAGGACAAGCACGCCAGCGCCATCGAGCACGCCATCCAGCGCGGCGCCACCGCCGACGGCTATGTGAACCTGGGGTCCGAGCTGACCCAGATGGCCAGCGTTCTGCTGACCACGGTGGGCGCGGTGTTCATCATCGACCACGAACTGTCCATGGGCGCGCTGATCGCCTGCAACATGCTGTCGTCGCGCCTTTACGGCCCCATCAACCAACTGGTGGGCGCGTGGCGCACCTTCGGCGGCTTCCGCCAGTCGCTGGAACGGCTATCGGCGCTGTTCGCCGAGGCCGAGGACCGCCAGGATTCGGCCATCCGGTTCGAACGTCCCAGCGGCCGCCTGACCGTCGAGGGCGTGGTGTTCGCCTACGAACCCGACGCCGCGCCGTCGGTGGCGCTCGAACGGCTGGAGATCACCCCCGGCGGCATCACCGCCGTGCTGGGCCGCAACGGCAGCGGCAAGACCACGTTCCTGAAGGTGCTGATGGGCCTGTATGCGCCGTCCAAGGGCCGCGTCCTGCTGGACGGCGCCGACCTTGCCCAGTTCGGCCGCGCCGATTTGGGGGCGTGGATGGGCTACGTGCCGCAGGAAACCCTGCTGTTCAACGCCAGCATCCGCGACAACATCGCCTATGGCGCCCCCGGCTGCAGCGACGAACAGATCTTGGCCGCCGCCCGCGCGGCGGGCGTGCACGACGCCATCGCCGATTTGCCCAACGGCTATGCCACCCTGATCGGCGAGGCCGGCTCGCGCCTGTCGGGCGGACAGCGGCAACGCATCGCCATCGCCCGCGCCCTGGTGGGCGACCCGCCGGTGCTGATGATGGACGAACCCTCGGCCAGCCTTGACCGTCAGGCCGAGGAAGAGTTGCGCGCCACCATGGCACAACTGGCCAAGTCGCGCACGGTGGTGGTGGTCACCCATTCGCCGGTGCTGCTGCCGGTGTGCCGCGACGTCATCGTGCTGGAACGCGGCCGCCTGTTGGCCGCTGGCCCCGCCGGCGAGGTGCTGCCGCGCCTGTTCGGCCCGCGCCCGCCAACGCCGCAAACCGCGCCGCAGGCCACCCCCCAGACCCACCAGATGCAAGCGCGGGTGACCCCATGAGCACGCTGTCGCCGCCGCCCGCTTCCGATCGGTCGATTTCGCTGCCGCGTGGCATCGGCGCCCTGCTGCGCTGGCTGGCGCCCCGCCCCGCCGAGTGTTCGCCGCGCGCCCTGGCCGTGGGGTTGTGGCGGTTCCTCGCCCCCGGCGGCCACATCCTGGCCTCGACACCGCAACAGGCGCATCACGCCGTCGAGCAGGGCGGCCGCCTTTATGCCCTGTCCAATTCCTATCCGCTGCCAAGCTGGCGCCCGCTGGCCCGTCTGGCCATGGTGCTGCTGGCCGCGTTCCTGGCCTGGGCCGCCCTCGCCCGGCTGGACGAGGTGACTATCGCCAACGGCGAAGTGGTGCCCGAGGGCAAGGTCAAGGTGATCCAGCATTTGGAAGGCGGCATCGTTCGCGAGATTTCGGTGGCCGAAGGCGCCGTGGTCAAGGAAGGCGAGGCGCTGATGCAGTTGGACCTGTCGGCCAACTCCATCAACCGCGACGAATTGCAGGTCCGCCTGGACGGCTTGATCCTGCAGCGCGCCCGCCTGACCGCCGAAGCGGCCGGCGCCGCCACCATCGACTTTCCCGCCGAGGAAGCCAAACGCCAGCCCACCCTGGTGTCATCGGAAACCCGCAATTTCGACAGCCGGCGCCAAGCCCTGCGCGCCAGCCTGAACGTGCTGCAGGATCAGGCGCGGCAAAAGGCGCTGGAGGTGCAGGAACTGGAAACCCGCCAGCGCGCTATCGCCTCCAGCCTGCGTCTGGCGCGTGAGCGGCTGGCCATGTCGAGCGAACTGGTGAAGTCGGGCCTGACCGCCAAGATGGAACACGTGGCGTTGCAGGGACAGGCCGAGGAACTGGATGGCCAGCTGGAAACCGTGCGCGCCTCGATTCCCCGCGCCCTGGCCAGCCAGGCCGAGGCGAAAAGCCGCATCGAGGAAGAACAGGCGCGCTTCGTGCGCACCGCCCAGGGCGAATTGTCCGACGCGGAACTGAACATCGCCCGCACCCGCGAGTTATTGTCCCAGGCGTCGGACCAGAAGCGGCGCACCCAGATCACCAGCCCTATCGACGGCATCGTCAAGAACCTGCGTTCGAACACCATCGGCGGCGTGGTCAGACCGGGCGAGCCGATCATGGAAATCGTGCCGCTGCACGAACGGCTGCAGATCGACGCCAAGCTGAACCCGGCCGACCGCGGTTACGTGCAGGTGGGGCAAAAGGCCATGGTCAAGCTGTCGGCCTATGATTACACCACCTATGGCGGCCTTGACGGCGAGGTCATCCTGGTGGCGCCCGACACCACCATGGGCAACGACAACCAGCCCTATTACCGAGTGGTGGTTCAGACCGACCGGGCCTATCTGGGCGACGACGCCGCCAAGCACCCGATCACCGCCGGCATGCAGGCCACCGTGGATATCCACACCGGCACCCGCACGGTGATGGAATATCTGATAAAGCCGGTGCTGAAGCTGCGCCACGAAGCGTTCCGCGAACGCTAAAGCGTGATGCCCTATATGTGCATCACGCTTTAGCCTCTATGTTTCTGCCCTCGCCGGGCGCGGCCCTCCGGCCGCTTGGCCGCGCCCGCAATGATGGGGTGGACGGCCCCTGCTCACCGGCGTCGCAATGCGCCAAAGTGGTCGTTGAACACTCACCACTTGAAGACGGGGGCCGTCCATGAACGAAATTAGCATGATCGGGTTGGATCTGG
>DATGXU010000408.1:0-8128 GCA_035298685.1 Magnetospirillum sp.
GGCAAGTCTATGGCGCGCGCCACGGGCCGTGAGTTCGTTCGCATGAGCCTTGGCGGCGTCAGAGACGAGGCCGAGATCAGGGGCCACCGCCGCACCTATATCGGCTCGATGCCCGGCAAGGTGATCCAGGGCATGAAGAAGGCGAAGTCGTCGAACCCGCTGTTCCTGCTGGACGAGATCGACAAGCTGGGCGCCGACTGGCGCGGCGACCCGTCGTCGGCCCTGCTGGAGGTGCTGGACCCGGAACAGAACTCGACCTTCAACGACCATTACCTTGAGGTGGATTACGACCTCTCGGACGTGATGTTCGTCACCACCGCCAACTCGCTGCGCATGCCCCAGCCGCTGCTGGACCGCATGGAGATCATCCGCCTGTCGGGCTATACCGAGGACGAGAAGGTCGAGATCGCCAAGCGCCACCTGCTGGCCAAGGTGATCAAGGCTGCCGGTTTGGCGAAGGAAGAGATCAGCATCGCCGACGACGCCATCCGCGATCTGTGCCGCTATTACACCCGCGAGGCGGGCGTGCGAAACCTCGAGCGTGAACTGGCCAATCTGGCCCGCAAGGCGACCACCGAGATCGTCTCGAAGGGCAAGAAGAAGGTGGTGATCAACGCCAAGAGCCTGGAAAAGTACGCCGGCATCCGCAAGTTCCGCTATGGCGAAGCCGAGCTGGAAGACATGGTGGGGGCAGTGACCGGTCTGGCCTGGACCGAGGTGGGCGGCGAATTGCTGACCATCGAGGCGGTGACCATGCCCGGCAAGGGCAATTTCAGCATCACCGGCAAGCTGGGCGACGTCATGCAGGAATCGGTGCAGGCCGCCCGGTCCTACGTGCGCTCGCGGTCGGTCAGCCTGGGCATCAAGCCGACGGTGTTCGAAAAGCGTGACATCCACGTCCACGTTCCCGAAGGCGCTACGCCCAAGGATGGCCCGTCCGCCGGCATCGCCATGTGCACGGCCATCGTGTCCGCGCTGACCGGCATTCCGGTTCGCAAGGAAGTGGCCATGACCGGCGAGGTGACCCTGCGCGGCCGTGTGCTGCCCATCGGCGGCTTGAAGGAAAAGCTGCTGGCGGCGTTGCGCGGCGGTCTCAAGACCGTTCTCATTCCCAAGGAAAACGAGAAGGACCTGGCCGAGATTCCCGACAACGTGAAGAAGGGCCTGGAAATCGTGCCCGTCGCCACCGTGGACGAGGTGCTGTCCCGGGCGCTGGCGCGTCTGCCGGTTCCCATCGAATGGGAAGAGCCGGAAGAGCCGGCCCGTGCCGTGGCCAAGGATGCCGAACTGACGGTGACGACTCACTGAGGTCGCCATCGGGCAATTACAGCCGCCGGAGAAATCCGGCGGCTTTTTTACTGTGGTGAACCCACATCCGGTTACCCGGCCGGAAAGGTGAAAGTGGCGGAAACACAGGGCTTTCGGCGTATTGAACATTGACGCTCTGTAACCTGCGATTTAGACTGCCGACTGATCCGATCTGCAGTCGGCCGCAGTGGCTGTGCCGCGCGGCGTCAATAGAGGGGGCATCGAGGTGAACAAGAACGATCTCGTTACTGCTGTTGCCAACAGCTCCGGTCTGTCCAAGTCCGACGCCGCCAAAGCCGTGGATGGTCTGTTCGATGCTATCACCGGTGCCCTGAAGTCCGGCGACGAGGTTCGTCTGGTCGGCTTCGGCACTTTCGCCGTCTCTGCCCGCGCCGCTTCCGAAGGCCGCAATCCGCGCACCGGCGAAAAGATCACCATTGCCGCCTCGAAGCAGCCCAAGTTCAAGGCCGGCAAGGGGCTGCGCGACTCGGTTCAATAACTCTCGTTGAAATCGCAACAATGTAGCGCCGGTCGCGAAAGTGGCCGGCGTTTTTTTATTCCAAAACTTAAACCAAAGGGTGTGGGCGCTTATACCTCCGTAAGCGGCTATGCACAGCCAAGGACTGGTATGAATAGGAGATAAGTTTGGTACCGGGGGCACGCTATGCTGGCGAACATGAAAATCATATGGAAGGTCGTTACTATCATCGCGGTCATGGCACTCGCCTCGGCTGCGATTTCGGCCATGGCGCTCTATGGATTCAAGCGTGTCTCGGTGGCGGCCGACCAGATTTCCGAGGCCGGAGAGTTGGTCAAGACCGGCGCCCGCATGAATCAGAACGTGCTGGTGATGAACCGGGCCGAGTACCGCATGGGCATGGACCCCAGCGAGGTTGGCGAAGCGTCGAAGGTGCTGGCCGATGCCAGCCGGCAGTTCGAGGAACGCCTGGCGACCATCCGCAAGCAATTGCCGGCCGAGAATGCCGCCGCCGTGGCGGAAATTGCCGACGTTTATCAGGCCTATCTGGCAAGCGCCAAGGCGACCGTCGCCCTGGCGGAAAAGAACCGCCAGGCCACGGTGGACGAGGCCCGCAAGGAGATCGAGGACTCGGTGCGGACTTCCCGCGCCAAGGTCAACGTGCTGAACGACAAGATCCGCGCGCTGGTCGATGCTTTGGATGCCTCGGGCGACCGCATCAATAACGAGGCCGACCGGGAAATCAGCACTCTGTCGACGCTGCTGCTGGCCGTCGCCTTCGCCGGCATCGCCATCGGTGTCGGCCTGGGGCTGGTGATTTCCAAGTTCGGCCTGGCCGATCCCATCCGCGCCATCGTCGGCAATCTGGCGTGCCTGGCGGAAAACAAGCTGGATATCGCCATCTTTGGCACCTCGCGGCGCGACGAGGTGGGCGACATCGCCCGCGCCGCGCTGGTGTTCCGCGACAATGCCGAGCGCGCCAACCGGCTGCAGGCGGAACAGGCCGCCGATCAGGTGGCGCGCGAGAAGCGGGCGCAGGCCATCGAGGCGATGACCGCGCGCTTCGACAAGGCGGTGTCGGGCCTGCTGGAAACCATGTCGGGGGCGGCCACCGAGATGGAGGCCACCGCCCAGGCCATGTCCGCCAACGCCGAACAAACCAACCGTCAGGCCACCCGGGTGGGCAGTGCCGCCGATGACGCTTCGAACAGCGTGCAGACGGTGGCCGCCGCCGCCGAGGAACTGTCGTCGTCGATCCATGAAATCGGCCGCCGGGTCGATGATTCCACCCGCATTTCCCGCGCGGCTTCCGACGAGGCGGCACGCACCGACCAGACCGTACGCGGGCTGGCGGAAAGCTCGGCCCGCATTGGCGCAGTGATCAGCCTGATCAACGACATCGCCAGCCAGACCAATCTGTTGGCCCTTAACGCCACCATCGAGGCGGCGCGTGCCGGCGATGCCGGCAAGGGCTTCGCGGTGGTCGCCAACGAGGTCAAGGCGCTGGCCAACCAGACCGCGCGTGCCACCGACGAAATCAGCACCCAGATCGGCGGCATCCAGTCGGCCACCGAAAATGCCGTCGCCGCCATCGGCGCCATCGTGGCGCGCATCAACGAAATCAACGAAATCGCCGCCGGCATCGCCTCGGCGGTCGAGCAACAATCCGCCGCCACCGCCGAAATCGCCCGCAACGTCCAGCGCGCCGCCGACGGCACCCAGGACGTGACCTCGCACATCGAGGGCGTGACCCACGCCGCCGCCGAAACCGGCGCCGCCGCCGGGCAGGTGCTGTCGGCGGCGCGGACGCTGGCGCAAGAGGCGGTGGACATCAAAACCACCGTCGACAGCTTCCTGCTCGACGTGCGGGCGGCCTGACGAAATGCGGCGGAAGCGACAATGTCGCAATTGTCTTTTCCGCCGTATCCCCTTATGAAAGGGCCTGCGGGCGGTTAGCTCAGTTGGTAGAGCATATCGTTTACACCGATAGGGTCGGCGGTTCGAACCCGTCACCGCCCACCAAGCCTTCAAAGCGTTGATTTCACTGCGATGCCGGGTGTGCTGCTGAACAAGAGCGGCGCGACCGTCTCACGGTCAATGTGCCCCTCCTTGTGGGTGACCACGGAGGGAGGCGTTCTGCCGATACGCGGCTCGAATGCCTCGGCGGGGCCCCTCCTAACAAAGCGCCTAGTGGACGCCGAAATCAGCCGCCTTGCAGGGAGACGATCCGGCGCATTGGCTGGTCCGAGTGCGGGCGCTACGCGTCAAAATATACCCGGTTACGAACGGCGTCCCGATGGGGTCGGGGGTGGACCGTCTGCCTTTCGGTGGGGTGGGGCGAATAGCTGTCGGTGGAAATTTTAACCACTCCCGCTCCAGATCGAGCCTCGCTTATGCGTTCAAAGAACTATGACGATAGATTGTTACATAGATATCTCTGTCTGGCACATCTTCGGCGTGGTGCTATGATTTTTTAGAGAGGGATGCTGTTACGGGGGCAAGGCTACTCATGGACAGTTTAGTCTCGTGGTTAGAGGCGCACGAAAAGCTGTCGGGATGGGCGCAGTTTTTGGGCGCTATGCTCGCGTTGCTCCTCACTTACTTCACTGCGTTCGCGCCAATTTGGAGTCGCAAGAGGCAGTTGCGTTGCACGGCTCTGCGCCTTTTAGCGAATGGATATGAGGTGATGGAAAGTTATCATCGCACTTCGGAGCGCTTTTTGCCATTTTCTTTGTCTGTTCGAGCTGCATCTCTAACGATGAAGGCGGTATCGGACGAGATTGATCGCTTCCCTATCTTTGAATTGGATGATCAAGGTCCGCGTTCATCCGCTCGTCACTTAATGTCGATGGCTACCACCCTCAAGACATTGCAAATTTTCTTGGAGGATATTTCTATAGAGCTTGGGGTGCGAGAGGCTGCGATAGAAGATCAAGAAAGAATAAGAACCTTTGTCGGCGAGCGGTTGGATTTCGTGCGCGCCATGTTGACTGGGGCAGAACTCAAGCGTCCTGAATGGCCAGCCTAGCTACCCATCGGCGCTCCTGGTCCACACTATCTATCAAATGCCCGCTATCTGTAGATCGACAGGAGCTTGGGGATGACTTGTCTGGGCGCAAAGCGGATCTCAAACACTAAGCTGCGCTCTTGCGATAAACCTGCTCACCGGTCTCGACGGCATAGCTGTGGCGATAGGTATCGAGCAGCCGCGTCCGTCGTCTTCCAGTTATTCCATAAGCTAAGGGCCGGCCCTCTTGGAAGAGAGCCGGCCCGCTGCATTGAGGGACCCAAGAGAGGAAAGAACGGCCCCTCAAAATTAGGCTGCGGCACGCTGTTGCGTCGTTTGGGCCAGGTTATGCCGCGCACCGGCCACACTATGGTGCGCGGCATAACAGGTGTGCGGCCGTCAGCTGCAGCCGGTGGTGCCGCCGCAGGTGTCGCACTTCAGGCAGGTGCCGTTGCGGACCAGGGTGAAATTGCCGCATTCGGGGCAGGCGTCGCCTTCATAGCCCTTCATGCGGGCGTGGCGGATTTGTTCGGCGCGGGCGTCGAATTCCTGGATCGCGGTTTCGGTGTCCACCTCAAGCGCCATCACCGGCTGGCTGATGGGGGTGGTGGTGGTGCCCGACAGCTCGGCTGACAGGCTGGCGGCGGTGGTGGCGCCGCCCTTGACCACCAGGAACTTCGAGCGGACATAGCCCTTCGAGGCTACGCGTTCGACCACGGTGTTGAGCGCCGCCGTCACGCCGGGGCTCTCGGCCGAGCTGCCGCGGCCCACGGTGTCGGGGGTCAGGTCGGCGGGTTCGACGTGGGCGAGGTCATTGCGCGACAGATAGGAAATGGCCAGCTCGCGGAAGATGTAGTCCAGGATCGAGGTCGCCATCTTGATGGTTTCGTTGCCTTCCACCATGCCCGAGGGTTCGAAGCGGGTGAAGGTGAACGCCTCGACGAATTCCTCGAGCGGCACGCCGTATTGCAGGCCGATCGAGATAGCGATGGCGAAGTTGTTCATCATGGCGCGGAAGGCGGCGCCTTCCTTGTGCATGTCGATGAAGATCTCGCCGCACTTGCCGTCTTCGTATTCGCCGGTGCGCAGATAGACCTTGTGGCCGCCGACGATGGCCTTTTGCGTATAGCCCTTGCGGCGGTCGGGCAGCTTGCGGCGGGCGGCGGTGATGACACGCTCGACGATGCGCTCGGCCACGATCTCGGCCCGCGCCGCCATGGGCGCCTCGGCCACCCGTTCCTCAAGCTCGCCGGCATCGTCCAGCACGGCCGCCTGCAGCGGCTGGCTGAGCTTGGAGCCGTCGCGGTACAGCGCATTGGCCTTCAGGCCCAGGCGCCACGACAGCATGTAGGCGTTCTTGCAATCGTCCACCGACGCCGAGTTGGGCATGTTGATGGTCTTGGAAATGGCGCCCGAGATGAACGGCTGCGCCGCCGCCATCATGCGGATGTGGCTTTCCACCGACAGATAGCGGGTGCCGATCTTGCCGCAGGCATTGGCGCAGTCGAACACCGCCAAGTGCTTGGCCTTCAGGAAGGGCGCGCCTTCCAGGGTCATGGCGCCGCAGCAATAGGTGTTGGCGGCGTCGATCTCGGCCTTGGTGAAGCCCAGATGGGCCAGCATGTCGAAGGACAGATCGTCCAGCTTGGCGCGCGGGATGCCCAGCGTGCCGGTGCAGAAATCCTCGCCCAGGGCATACTTGTTGAAGACGAACTTGATGTCGAAGGCGGCTTCCAGGCTCTGTTCCAGGCGCTCGAGGGTGGCGTCGTCGAAGCCCTTGGCCTTCAGGCGCTGGTGGTTGACGCCCGGCGCCTCGCGCAGGGTGGCGTGGCCGACCGCGTAGCGGATGATCTCGGCGACGTCCGATTCCCCATAGCCCAGGGTGCGCAGAGCTTCGGGGACCATGCGGTTGATGATCTTGAAGTAACCGCCGCCGGCCAGCTTCTTGAACTTCACCAGGGCGAAGTCGGGCTCGATGCCGGTGGTGTCGCAATCCATCACCAGGCCGATGGTGCCGGTGGGGGCGACCACGGTGGCCTGGGCGTTGCGGAAGCCGTTCTTCTCACCCAGCGCCAGGGCGTCGTCCCACGCCAGACGGGCGGCGGCGACCAGGGCGGCCTCGGGGCAATTTTCGGTATCCAGCGGCACCGGGTTGATGGCCAGACCCTCGTAGCCCGAGGTCAGGCCATAGGCGGCGCGGCGGTGATTGCGGATGACCCGCAGCATGCCGTCCTTGTTGGCGCCATAGCCGGGGAAGGCGCCCAGTTCACCGGCCATCTCGGCCGAGGTCAGATAGGCCTCGCCGGTCATCAGGGCGGTGATGGCGCCGATCAGCGCGCGGCCCTTGTCGGAATCATAGGGCAGGCCCGAGGCCATCAGCAGGCCGCCCACATTGGCGTAGCCCAGGCCCAGGGTGCGGAAATCATAGGACAGCTGGGCGATCTTTTCGCTGGGGAACTGGGCCATCAGCACCGAGATCTCCAGCACCATGGTCCACAGCCGGCAGGCATGGCGGAAGCCGTCGATATCGAAGCTGCCGTCGCCGTTGCGGAAACACATCAGGTTCAACGACGCCAGATTGCAGGCGGTGTCGTCGAGGAACATGTATTCCGAGCACGGGTTGGACGCATTGATGCGGCCCGACTGGGGGCAGGTGTGCCAGTCGTTGATGGTGGTGTCGAACTGGATGCCCGGATCGGCGCAGGCCCAGGCGGCCTCGCCGATGTGCTCCCACAGGTCGCGGGCCTTCAGCGTCTTCTTGACCTTGCCCGAGGAACGGTGCTTCAGCACCCAGTCCTGGTCCTCGATCACCGCGTTCAGGAAGTCGTCGGTGACGCGCACGGTGTTGTTGGAATTCTGGCCGGAAACGGTGAGGTAGGCTTCCGAATCCCAATCGGTGTCGAACACCGGGAAGTCGATGTGGTCATAGCCCTGGCGCGCGAACTGGACGACGCGCTGGATGTAGTTCTCGGGCACCATCACCGCGCGGGCGGCCAGGATGGCCTTGCGCAGCCGCTTGTTCTGCTTGGGGTCGAAGCGGGCCTCGGACTCGGCCTCGCCATCCCACTCGCGGCAGGCGGCCATCACTTCGCCCAGATGCTTGCTGGCCAGCTTCGAGCCGGCGACCAGGGCGGCGACCTTCTGCTCTTCCACCACCTTCCAGTTGATGAAGTCCTCGACGTCGGGATGATCCACGTCGACCACCACCATCTTGGCGGCGCGGCGGGTGGTGCCGCCCGACTTGATGGCGCCGGCGGCGCGGTCGCCGATCTTGAGGAAGCTCATCAGGCCGGACGACTTGCCGCCGCCCGACAGCTTCTCGCCTTCGCCGCGCA
>DATGXU010000409.1:0-1906 GCA_035298685.1 Magnetospirillum sp.
GATGGCGCCGCCGAGCCGGCGGCGCAAATCCGCCATGTCTTCGCCGTCAACACCGGCGGCGTCGTCAACGTGGTGGCGCCGGCGGTAGAATGCATGCTGCCGCGCGGCGCCGGCCGTATCGCCATGCTGGGGTCGCTGGCGGGCTTGCGCGGCCTGCCGTCGTGCCCGTCCTACAGCGCCAGCAAGGCGGCGGTGCACGTGTGGGGGCAGGCGCTGCGCGGATGGCTGGCGCCCAAGGGCATCTCGGTGACGGTGATTTGCCCCGGCTATGTCAAATCGCCCATGTCCGACCGGGTTGTGGGGACCAAGCCCTTCATGATCCCCGCCGACAAGGCCGCCCGGATGATGCTGGACGGGATCGCCAAGGGCCGCGCCACGGTGGTTTTTCCCCGCCTTCTGGCCCTGGGCATCAGGCTGCTGGCGTTCCTGCCCGAGCCTTTGGCGCTTTTTTCCCTGCGCTTCTTTCGACTAACCGTTCGGCCGGGTGGGTTCTAGACTGTTGAACGGCCATGGGCCGTTGGGCTAGTGTTCGTTCCGGCCGAAGGGGAGCCGGTAGTCCATGTTGTTATTTTTCGCGTCGCTGGCGCTGACCATCGCGCTGATCCTGGGGCTGGAGCGTTTCGCCCATCCGCGCTCGAACCGCCCGATCTTCCATCGTCTCAGCATGCTGTCCACGATGCCGCCGGTGGTGTTCTATTCCACCCTGTTCATGGTCAGCTACCGGCCCGTTTTCTCGGCCCTGGTGACCCTGGTGGTGTTCGCCGGCATCGTCATCGTCAACAACGCCAAGATGGCGATCCTGCGCGAGCCGCTGGTGTTCTCGGATTTCGCGCTGCTGCGCCAGGCTATTCAATATCCGGCGCTGTATATCAAGTACGTCGGCGTCGGCAAGGTGGTGGGCGTGATCGTCGCCGCCGTCAGCGCCGTGGTTCTGGCGGTGACGCTGGAATCCCCGCTGGTGCAT
Source organism: Magnetospirillum sp. (assembly GCA_035298685.1). Classification (GTDB taxonomy): domain Bacteria; phylum Pseudomonadota; class Alphaproteobacteria; order Rhodospirillales; family Magnetospirillaceae; genus Magnetospirillum. The sequence continues at coordinate 965 of DATGXU010000409.1, forward strand.
CGCAGCGACCTCGACGACTTTTTCCCCATGGCGCTGTATCTGGTCACGGTGATCGGCCTGATCTATTCCATCACCCGTGGTCCGTTCCGTGGTCCGTTCAGCGACCTGCTGCGCCGCTTCGGCCCCACCGCCAGCGTTGCCCAGGATATGGACAAGCTGAGCCTGGTGGTCTGCCTGATTTTCTACTTCTTCCTGTCCAACGAACCCGCTTTGCGCCAGGCGCCCCCGGTTCGGCCGCGTCCCCGCCGTCCGGCGCGGGTGCCGTCGCCGTTGCCGCCGGGTCTCAAGCGGACCCATGTGGTGGCGGTGCAAAGCGAATCGTTCTTCGATGCGCGCCGCCTTCATCCATCCATTCCGCAGAACCTGCTGGCGCGCTATGACGCCGCCGCGCGCGAGGCGTCGTATCGTGGGCGGCTGACCGTGCCGGCCTGGGGCGCCAACACCATGCGCACCGAATTCGCCTTCCTGTCGGGATTGCCGAACGAGGCGCTGGGCTTCCACCGCTTCAATCCGTATCTGTCGCTGTGCAAAAAGCCGGTCTGGACCATTGCCCATCTGTTCCGGTCCATGGGCTATCGCACCATCTGCGTTCATCCCTTCCATGCCAGCTTCTTCGACCGCGAGACGGTGTTCCCCAATCTGGGCTTCGATCGCTTCATCGACATCGAAAGCTTTGGCGACGCCGCCCATTTCGGCCCCTACGTCTGTGACGTGGCGGTGGCCGACAAGATTTGCGAAGTGCTGGACGAGGACAGCGAAAAGCCGGCCTTCGTGTTCGCCATAACCATGGAAAACCATGGCAAGTGGGAGAAGGGGCGGCTTGACGATTGCCCCGCCGACGACGCCATCGAGGAACGGCCGCTGGGCAGCCACGAATTGGGCAGCTACCTGCGCCATCTGCGCAACACGGACGGGCTGGTGGACCGCATCGTCAGCGACCTG
>DATGXU010000410.1:0-1645 GCA_035298685.1 Magnetospirillum sp.
TCGAAGGCGGCTTCGCCCGGACCCCAGAAAAAGTCGCCCCGCACCGGACCCTTGATGGCCGAGCCGGTATCCTGGGCCATCACCAGCCGACGCAACGGCTTGCCCGAGGGCTCGACCGTATCCAGGAACACCGGCACGCCCAGCGGAATGAATTTGGGGTCCACCGCCAGCGAGCGTTCCGGCGTCAGCGCCACCCCTTCCGACCCGATGGGGCCGTCGCCGCCGATGGGGCGGTAGAACACATAGCGCGGGTTCTGCGCCATCAGCGCGCGGCCCTGTTCGGGATTGGCCTTCAGCCAGGCGCGCACCGTCGGCATGGAACTGTCGTCCACCAGGCCCTTGTCGCGCAGGATCTTGCCGATGCCGACGAATTTGTGGCCGTTGGTGGCCGCCACCGCCAGCCGCAGCACGCTGCCGTCCTCCATGCGGATGCGGCCCGAACCTTGGATGTGCAGGATGTGGGCGTCCACCGCGTCGGCCACCCAGGCCACCGCCACCGCCACCGGGCCCAGCGCCCCGGCCTCGATCTCGGCGCGGGTGGGATAGGGTTCGAACCGGCCGCCGACCAGCCGGCCCACCTGGGGCTCGCCATTGGCGCCGTCGCGCACCACCATGTCGCGCGGCTTGCCCAGCAACGGCACGGTGTAGCGGTCGGTGCGCACCCGCGATCCGGCCAGCTCGGGTTCGAAATAGCCGGTGAACAGACCCTCGGCCTTGCCGTTGTTGGTGGCCAGGAAGGGGGTGAAGTTGGCCTCGAAGAATGCCCGCGCGGTGTCGTGGTCGTTGACCGACAGCCGCCGCGCCGCCGCGCAGGGTGTGTGCCAGTCGGCGACGGTGCCGCCGGCGCCGTCGTTGCCCACCGACTTGTCCATGGGCAGCTTGGTCAGCCGATCGCACGACCGCAGCATGGCCGGCAGCACGGCCGCCGGCGTGTCGTCGCGCCAGCCGGGGATCTCGGCGAAGCTGCCCGGCCGCAGGTCCAGACGTTCGGGGCCGGCGGGGGCGGTGGTCTGGCCGGAGGGCGGCCACGGCGCGGGCTGGCGCACCGGCCCCTCGGCACAGGCCGCCGCCGCAAGCACCAGTATGAAAGGGGCGAGGCGCCGCATGGCCTGAACCGTCAGTGTCCGGGTTCGTCGGCGGCGCGGGTGGCGACCAGCTGCCAGTTGGGATTGGACGAGCGGGTGTCACGGCGGAAGGTCCACACGTCCACCACGTCCGAGACGCGGTTGGGATCGCCTTCCAGGATGCGGCCTTCGGCGTCCTTGATGGCGCTGACCTGCTCGGACACGAAGCGCACGCCAACCTCGGCATGGGTGCCGTTCAGGTGGGCGTCCACCGCCTCGACGGTGCGGATGCCCATCAGTTCGCTGATCAGGGTCTCGCCGGTGCGGCGGCGGCCTTCCACGGCGGCGGCGAAGGGATGGTAAACCTCGTCGGCCAGCAGCGGGCGCAATACCTTCAGATCACCGTCGGCATAGGCCTGCACGATCATCTCGAACGCCATGCGCGCGCCCGACAGGAAATTGTCCAGCCGGAAATCGGGATCGGCGGCACGGATGGCGGCAACCCCTTCACCCAGCGGCCCGGCGGGCAGCGGTTCGGGCGCCGGGGTGCGGGCGCGGGTCAGGTCGACCACGTTGCCGGC
>DATGXU010000411.1:0-6467 GCA_035298685.1 Magnetospirillum sp.
GCCGAGCAGCCGCCGCCCGTCGCGCCACCGGTCGCGGCGCCTGTGCCGAAACCGGCCGTGGCGCCTTCCGCGCCCAAGCCGGCCGTCGCGGCTCCCGCGCCCAAACCGGCCGTCGCCGCGCGTCAACCGCTGGCCACGGAAAAGGCGCTGACCGAACAGTGGTTGGTGTGGCTGGGCGGTCTGGCCTTGGCTCTGGGCGGCGCCTTCCTGGTCAAGCTGTCCATCGATCAGGGATTGCTGGGGCCGACGGTGCGGGTGGCCTTGGGCGCGGTCACCGGCATCGGCCTGATGGCGCTGGGTCACTGGCTGAAGCTGCGCGCGGGTAACGGCCGCGACCTGCCTTGGCAGGTGCCGCCGGCCCTGGTCGGGGCCGGCGGGTCCATGCTGTTCGTCAGCATCTATGCCGCCCACGCCCTCTATCATCTGGTCGGCCGCGTGCCCACCTTCGCCACTCTGGCCTTGGTGGTGGCGGTCATCGCGTTGATGTCGCTGGCCCACGGCGCCTTCGTCGCCCTGCTGGGGCTGGTGGGCGCCTATGCGCTGCCGGCGCTGGTGCGCGCCGACGTGCCCAACGCGGTGGGGCTGTTCGCCTATCTGCTGGTGGTGTCCGGCGGTTTGCTGGCGCTGCTGCGCTGGCGTTCGTGGTGGTGGATGGCCTGGGCGGTGCTGGTGGCGTCGGCGGGCTGGACGCTGGTGTGGCTGGTCGTGGCGTGGCAGCCGGGCGACGAAGCGGTGTTGGGGGGCTATCTGTGCGCTTTGTTCGCCCTGTTCGCCGCCTTCCGTCTGGGCGTGCCCAGGGTGCCGTTCCTGACCGGCATGGCCGAGGCGCCCATGGCGCGCCGTGTGGTTACCGTCGCCGCCCTGGTGGTCGCCGGGTCCATGTTGGCGGTGATGCTGATGGCCCAACATTCGCCGGTGGCGCTGGCGCTGCCGCTGGTGCTGGGCCTGGGCTTCATGGCGTTCGGCTGGCGCGACGCCGTGTTCGACCGGCTGCCCTGGCTGGGGGCGGTGTTGCTGGTGGTGGTCTTGGGCACGTGGGCATATCCGCTGCCGCAGCATTTCGGCCTGACGGCGGCGCTGGGTGTCGCGCTGTTCGGCGGCGCCGGGTTGCTGGCGGCGTTTCGCGCGCCCCGTCCGTGGACCTGGGCGGCGCTGTCGGCCGGTGCTCCGGTCGCTTTGCTGGCAGTGTCCTATTGGCGGCTGATGCCGCTGGCGCCCGATTGGGGCTGGAGCATCGCCGCCCTGTTCCTGGCGGCGGTGCTGGTGACGGTGGCCGAACAGTTCAACCGTCGCCGCGCCCAGCCGGGTATCGAGGGCGCCCTGGGCGCCGCCGCCACCGGCGTGATCGCCGCCCTGGCCCTGGCCGCCACCTTCGCCCTGGCCGAGGCGTGGCTGACCGTCGCCCTGGCGGTGCTGGTGGTGGGCATCGCCTGGATCGACGGCAAGCTGCATGTGACCGGGCTGCGCAAGGTGGCGCTGCTGGTCGCCGCCGCCGTTCTGGTGCGTCTGGTGGGCAATCCGTGGCTGCTGGACTATGCGCTGGTGGAAGGCGGGACGGTGGATTGGCTGGTCTATGGCTACGGCCTGCCGGCCATCGCCTTCTGGACCGCGTCGCGGCTGTTCCGCCGCGGTGCCGACGATCTGCTGGTGGCGGTGCTGGAAGCGGGCACGGTGGCGTTCGCCATGCTGCTGGTCAGTCTGGAGATCCACTACCGCCTGACCGGCGGGCTGGATGTCGACCTCTACATGACCACGCCCATGTCGTTGCTCGAGCGCAGCCTGCACATCATCTCGTGGTCGGCGGGGGCGGCCGTGCTGTTCGCCGCCCAGCGCCGCAGCGGCAGCCCGGTGCTGTTGTGGGCGGGGCGGCTGTTGCTGGGTCTGGCCACGGCCCAGGCGGTGCTGGTGCAGGCCCTGTCCAACAACCCGCTTTACACCGGCGAGCCGGTGGGCGAGGGGGCGGTGTTCAACCTGCTGCTGCTGGCCTATGCGGCGCCGGCGCTGCTGTATGTGGTCCATGCCTTCGTGGCGCCCCAGCCTCCGGTCTGGCTGCGCAAGGCGTGCGGCGGGCTGGCCCTGGCCTTCGCCTTCCTGTGGGTGTCGCTGGAAGTGCGGCACGCCTTCGCCGGCAGCGTGCTCGACGCCTACACGACGCCGGTCGAACAGGCCGAAATGTGGGTCTATTCGGTGGTGTGGCTGCTGGGTGGCGTCGCCATGCTGGGCGGGGGCATCTGGGGCCGGTCGGCGCTGCTGCGCCGGGCCGGGCTGGGCGTGGTGCTGGTGGTGGTGGCGAAAGTCTTCATCCTCGACCTGTCGCAGCTTAGCGGGCTGTGGCGTGCCCTGTCCTTCCTGGGCCTGGGCGCGGTGCTGGTGGGCATCGGCGGATTGTACCGCCGCTTCGCCAAGTACATCTGAGTCAGGTACATCTGAGCGGGCGCGGGGCATGGTCGATTGCGGCCATGCCCCGCGTCGTTTCCATATCCTGAGAGGAAACGCTTTTTCGCTTTTTGTGGGGCTATTTTCGGTCTTTGTGGTGATGCGACACGGTGCGCATGGCGGAAATGCAGGGCTTTCATGTGTCATGCAGGCCGCGCACTGCTGCACTTAAGAGAAAAAAAGTTGCCTGTGGAGAAATGGCTTGCTAGGGTGGCGCATCCATTTCCCCTAGGACGACGCGCATGCCTCTCGCCCTTCTCAAAGCCGGATTTCGTGATCGTTCCAAGCCGCCGCCGCGCGAGCTGCCGGCGACGCCCGAGCTGAAAAAGCGTTACGACGTGGTGATCATCGGCGCCGGCGGCCATGGTCTGGCGGCGGCCTATAACCTTGCCAAGACCTGGGGCGTGCGCTCCATCGCGGTGCTGGACAAGGGCTATATCGGCGGCGGCAACACGGCGCGCAACACCGCCATCGTGCGCGCCAACTACCTGACCCCGGAAGGCGTGACCTTCTACAAGGAATCCATGTCGCTGTTCGAGACGTTGAGCCAGGAACTGGACTTCAACGTCATGTACACGCGCAAGCACCACATGACGCTGGCGCACACCGACGCCTCGGTGCGGACCATGCGCTGGCGGGCCGAGGTCAACAAGCACCTGGGTGTGGATTCGGAAGTGATCGACACCCGGCGCGTGGCCGAGATCGAGCCCATGCTGAACGTGGGCGAGGACGCCCGCTATCCCATCCTGGGCGCGCTGCACCACCCGGTGGGCGGCACCGCCCGCCACGACGCGGTGGCCTGGGGCTATGCCATCCGCGCCGCCCAGATGGGGGTGGAAATCCACCAGCTGACCGAGGTCACCGGCCTGACCATCGACGGCTCGCGCGTGACCGAGGTGCACACCAATCGCGGCACCGTCGCCTGCGGCCAGGTGCTGCAGGCGGTGGCCGGCGCCACCAGCCGCATCGCCAAGATGGCGGGGCTGAAGTTGGCCATCCGCACCGTGCCGCTGCAGGCCTGCGTGTCGCAGCCGCTGAAGCCGATCATCAACAGCATCATCGTGTCGGGCTCGCTGCATTGCTACATCTGGCAATCCCAGCGCGGCGAGCTGGTGATGGGCGGCGCCGTCGATCCCTATCCGCTGTGGTCCACCCGCTCGACGCTGGACTTCAAGGAAGGGCTGATGGGCCACATGCTCGAGCTGTTCCCCTTCCTGTCGGAAGTGCGGATCATGCGCCAATGGGCGGGCATGGCCGACATGACCCCGGACTTCGCCCCGATCATGGGCAAGACCCACCTGGACAATTACTACATCGACGCCGGCTGGGGCACCTGGGGCTTCAAGGCCACGCCGGTGTGCGGCAAGCGCATGGCCGAATGCGTCGCCACCGACCGCCAGCCCGACATCATCGCCGCCTTCCGCCACGACCGCTTCTCGCGCTTCGAGCAGGTGGGCGAGGCCGGTGCCGCCTCGGTCGGATCGTAACGGAGTTCGCGCCATGAAGATCATGACCTGTCCGCTGAACGGCCCGCGCAACATCTCGGAATTCTCGTATGGCGGCGAGGTGCGCCAGCGCCCCGCCCCCGGCGCCGAGCCGGACGTGGTGGCCGACTACCTGTTCCACAAGGTCAACCAGCCCGAGGTGGCGCGCGAGTGGTGGTGCCACCTGCCGACCTCGTACTGGTTCATCGCCGAACGCCACCTCGCCACCGACGAGATCGTGCGCACCTATCCGGCTTCCGAGCTGTTCGACCAAGGAGGCGACCAGTGAGCAACCGCCTGCACGCCCCCTATGGCACGCTGATCGACCGCAACCAGCCGGTCACCTTCACCTTCGAGGGCCAAAGCGTCACCGGCATGGCCGGCGACACCATCGCCAGCGCCCTGGCCGCGCAGGGTCGGTGGATGATCTCGCGCTCGTTCAAGTATCACCGCCCCCGTGGCCTGGTGTCGGCCGCCGGCCTGGAAGCCAGCACCATGGTGCAGGTGGGCGCCGAACCCAACGTCTACGCCTGCAAGCGGCCCATCGCCGACGGCATGGCGGTGAGTGCGGTCAACACCTTCGGCGGGCTGTACGCCGACAAGGGCCGGCTGCTGGAAAAGGTGTCGCGCTTCCTGCCGGTGGGTTTTTACTACCGCACCTTCTTCACGCCGCGCGTGTCGTGGAAGTTCTGGGAACCGGTGATCCGCTGGCTGGCCGGCCTGGGCCACGTCGACCCCAAGACGCCGCACGGCTATTACGACAAGGCCTATCTGTTCGCCGACGTCGCCGTGATCGGCGGCGGCGTGGCCGGGCTGACGGCGGCGCTGGCGGCGGCCGAGGCCGGGGCCGAGGTGCTGCTGATCGACGACAACCCGCGTCTGGGCGGCGCCCTCAATTACGCGCTGGCGCCGGGGTCGCGCTTGGGCGATCTGGTCGGCCGCGTGACCGCCGCGAAGCAGATAACCGTGTTGTCCGATGCGGTGTGCCAGGGCCTGTTCGCCGACAACTGGCTGTCGGTCACCCGGGGCAACCGCCTGTTCAAGGTGCGCGCCACCTCGGTGGTGGTCGCCACCGGCGCCCACGAGCAGCCGGCGGTGTTTCGCGGCAACGATCTGCCCGGCATCATGTTGGGCAGCGCCGCCCAGCGGCTGATGCGGCTGTGGGCGGTGCGCCCCGGTCGTCGCGCCGTGGTGCTGGCGGCCAATAACGACGCCTATGGCGTGGCGTTGGACCTGATCGAGGCCGGCGTCACCGTGGCCGCCGTGGCCGATCTGCGCCCCGCCGTGGGCGACGATGCCCGCGTGGCGGCGGTCAAGGCCAAGGGTGTGGCCATCCATGCCGGCACCACCATCGCCCAGGCCATCGAGGGCAACAACCACGTGCGCGCCGTGCGGCTGGCCCCCATCACCGGGCCGGGCACGTTCGGCATCGAGACCGGACCCATCGAGTGCGATCTGGTGGCCGTTTCGGTGGGTTATGTGCCGATGACGCAATTGCTGTCGCAGGGCGGCGCCCGGCTGGTTCCCGACGAAGCCACCTGCATGCCCCGGGTCGAGGCGTTGCCCGCCGGCCTGTTCGCCGCCGGCTCGGTGGCCGGCGTGTGGGCGTGGGAGCGGGTGGCCATGGATGGCAACCGCGCCGGCAAGGCCGCCGCCTGCCATGCCGGCAAAAGGTGCGACGTGCCGGCGCCGGTGGGGGGCGACGCGGTGGGCCTGACCTATCCGCAGCCCATCTTCCCCCATCCCAAGGGCAAGGAATTCATCGAGTTCGACGAGGACATCCAGTTCCGCGACGTGGTCGACGCCGCCGCCATGGGCTGGGATCACATTCAGTTGCTCAAGCGGTTTTCCACCGCCGGCATGGGGCCCAGCCAGGGCAAGCTGTATAACGCGCTGGTGCAAAAGGCGCTGTCCGCCGCCACCGGCATCACGCCGCCCACGGTGGGCACCATTACCGTGCGCCCGCCGGTGATCGGCGAAAAGATCGGCCATCTGGCCGGGCGCGGCTTCGAGCCGACCCGCCTGACCGCCATGCACCACCAGCACGTGGCTGCCGGCGCCAAGATGATGGTGGCCGGCGTGTGGATGCGCCCCGCCTTTTACGGCAGTGACGTGGACGCCGCCATCCTGGCCGAGGTCACCGCCGCCCGCACCGGCGTCGGCATGATCGACGTCTCCACCCTGGGCAAGCTCGAGGTGCGCGGGCCCGACGCCGCCGCCTTCCTGGAACGCATCTACACCTGGACTTACGACAAGCTGGCGGTGGGGCGGGTGCGCTATGCGCTGATGCTGGATGAAACCGGCGCCATCATCGACGACGGCGTCGCCGCCCGCTTGCATCAGCAGCACTTCTACGTCACCGCCACCACCGGCGGCGTGGACCGGGTGTTCCGGCTGATGCAGTTCTTCAATGCGCAATGGCGCATGAAAGTGGACATCGCCAACGTCACCGCCGCTTACGCCGGCATCAACCTGATCGGCCCCCAGGCTCGCGAGGTGCTGCGTGCGCTGGGCACCGACGTGGACATCAGCCCCGAAGGCTTCGGT
>DATGXU010000412.1:0-9959 GCA_035298685.1 Magnetospirillum sp.
CGGGTGTCAGCCAGGCCAAGGCCGATGGGAATCGCGGTGCCCTCGGCATCGGCGGCGGAAATGTCATGGGTGCAGGCGAAGGTGGTGGTTTCAGTGGGGCCGTAGCCGTTGACCAGCACCAGATCGGGCCGGCGGCGCAGCAGGGCGCGCACGGCGGCCGGCGGCACGCGGTCGCCGCCCACCAGCAGGCGGCGGGCGCCGTCCAACAGATGGGGATGGCTGTCCATCGCCTGGGCGAACAGGCCGGCGGTCAGCCACAGGATGGAAACGCCCTGCTGTGCGACGAAATCGGCCAGCCGGCCCAGATCGGGGTCGCCATCGGGGGCCAGCGCCACCTGAGCGCCGTTCAGCAGCGGGCACCAGATTTCGAAGGTGGCGGCGTCGAAGCCGAACGGGGCGAAATGCAGGACGGATTCCCCCCGTCCCATGGGGGCGAAGTCCGGGTTCCACGCCAGGGCGCAGACATTGGCCTGGGTGGCGGCCACGCCCTTGGGCGTGCCGGTGGATCCCGAGGTGTAGATCACGTAAGCCAGGGAATCGGGGGCCGCGGCCGCAAGCGGCGTATCCGCCGGGGCATCCCAGGCGCCATCCACCGCCAGCGTCTCGACGCCTGCGGGCAGGTTGCTTTGGCCCGCTCCGGTGGTCAGGATCAGGCGGGCACCGGCGTCGCGCACCATGTGGGCGACGCGGGGCGCCGGCTGGTCGGCATCCAGCGGCAGATAGGCGGCACCCGCCTTGACCACCGCCACCACCGCGACGATGCGGTCGAGGTCGCGCGGGCAGGCGATGCCGACCACCACGTCGGGGCCGGCGCCATGGTGCCGCAACCGGCGGGCCAAGCCCTCGGCGCGGGCGTCCAACTGGGCGTAGGTCAGGGTGTCGCGGCCATTGGTGACGGCAGGCGCGTCGGCGTGGGCGGCGGCGGACAGGGCGAACAGCTGGGCCAGCGTGCGCGCCGGCAGCGCGGTGCTGCGACGGCGGGCAGGGGCGCACAGCGTGGCCGCGTCCTTGTCTTCCAACAGCCGGGCCAGCAGCAGCGGGCGCGCAGGTGCCGCCAGCAGATCGCCGGCCAGATGCTGGAAGCGGTCGATCAGGGTGGCAATTGTGGCAGCCTCGAACAGATCGGTGCCGTATTCCGCCGCCAGGGTCAGGCGGTCGCCGTGGTCGACGAAGCGGAAGCTGAGGTCGAACTTGGCCGTGCCGGTCTCGCGCGACAGCGGTTCGCCCAAGCCGTCCAGGGCGGCGTCGCGGGGTTCGGCGTCATGCAGCGCCATCAGCACGTCGAAGAACGGCTCGCGCGACAGGTCGCGGGGCGGCGCAAGGCGTTCCACCAGCAGGTCGAACGGCGTGGCCTGGTGTTCCAGGGCGGCGATGACGTCGCGGCGCACCCGCGCGGCCAGGGAATCGAAGCTGTCGGTGGCGGCCACCCGCTGGCGCAGGGCCAGGGTGTTGACGAAAAAGCCGATCTGGCCGGCCAAATCGGGATGGTCGCGTCCCGCCACCGGGCTGCCGACGGTGATGTCGTCCTGGCCGGAATGCTGTCGCAGGAACACGGTGAACGCCGCCAGCAGGGTGGCGAACAGGCCGACGCCGCGCGCCGTGGCGAAGCCGCGCAAGGCCTGGGCCAGGTCGGCCGGCAGGTCGCGCCGCACGGTGGCGCCGCGATAGGTCTTGATGGCCGGCCGGGGACGGTCGGTCGGCAGCTCCAGCGGCGGCGAGCCGCTGCCCAGCGCCGTGGTCCAGAATTCCAGCCCGCGTTCCGCCTGTCCGGCCTGCCAGACGGCGAAGTCGCGGTAGTGGATGGGCAGGGCGGGCAGCGCCGCCGCCCGGCCTTCGCGGCGGGCGGCCATCAAGGCATGCAGTTCGCGGGCGATCACGTCCAGCGACCAGCCGTCGCTGACGATGTGGTGGATGTCGAACAGCAGCACGTCGCCCGACGGCGCGCCGGAAACCACCACGGCCCGGAACAGCGGCGGCTGGGCCAGATCGAACGGGCGGGCGCATTCCTCGGCCAGGATGCGTTCCAGCTCGGAGTCGTCGGCGGCGTGGCGGCGGACAACCGCCACCGTCACCTGTTCGAGCACGCTCTGCCGGGGGCCGTGGGGACCGTCGACGATGGCGGTGCGCAGGCTTTCGTGGCGGGCGGTCAGGTCGTTCAACGCGCCTTCCAGGGCGTCAACGTCGAAATCGGGACGCAGGCGGAAGGTGACCGGGTTGGTGTAAACCCCGGCGGACTCGGCGGCATCCAGGCGATCCAGCACCCACAGGCGCCGCTGCTGATGCGACAGCGGATAATCGGCGGCCTCGGGCTGGCGGGGGATGGCGTCGTCGTTGCCGCCTTGGCCGCGCTGGCGCAACAGGCCCGCCAGAGCGGCGACGGTGGGTGCCTCGAACACGTCGCGCAGGCTGAGGTCGTGGCCGTGGCGGGCGCGGACCAGGCTGACGAAGCGCATGGCTTTCAGGCTGTGGCCGCCGGCTTCGAAGAAATCGTCGTCGATGGCGATGTCGGCCAGCCCCAGGCATTCGGCCATGGCGGCGGCCAGATCGGCCTCGAGCTGGTCGCGGGCGGCCATGCGGGCGCCGTCGCGCGCCGCCATCACCGGCGCCGGCAGGGCGCGGCGATCAATCTTGCCGCTGATCAGCTTGGGGAAGCGGTCCATCCACACATAGGCGGCGGGAATCATATAGGCCGGCAGCGTCTCGGCCAGCCGGGCCGACAATTCGGTGGCCGGAATTTCGTCGGGGCCGGCCAGCCACGCCGCCAGGATCGCCTCGGCCGGCGACGGGCCAAAGGCCATCACCACCACGTCGTGGACGCCGGGCACGGCGCGCAACGCCGCCTCGACCTCGTCGGCCTCGATGCGGATGCCGCGAATGGACAATTGGGTGTCGTTGCGGCCACGGAACTCCATCACCCCGTCGGGGCGCAGCCGCACCTGATCGCCGGTGCGATAGGCGCGCAACGTGGGATCGACGGGCAGCGGCTGGAAGCGCCGCGCGGTTTCCTCGGGCAGGTTGCAATAGCCGCGCGCCAGGCCGGGGCCTGACAGCCACAGCTCGCCCGCCACGCCGAATGGCACCCGGTGGCCGCGCGCGTCCAGCACGGTGGCGCGGTTGCCGGGAATGGGGCGGCCGATGGGCAGGTTGGGCAGATCGGCCTCGTCCGGGTGGGCGAAGTGCTGAACCGCCAGGATCGAGAATTCGGTGGGGCCGTAGCAATTGGCGACGATGGCGTGGCCGGCCTGACGTGCCATGGCGGCCACCGGCGCTTCGCCACCCGAGGCCAGCACCCGCAGGAACGACAGCCGGTCGGGGTCGATCTCGCGCACGAAGGCCGGTGCGGCGGTCAGCACGGTGACCCGCTGGTCGTGCATCAGCGCCAGGAAGCGTTCGGCATCCAACCGGGTGTCGTCGTCGATCACCACCATGGTGGCGGCCGAGGCAAAGGACTGGACGTATTCGTAGACCGAGCCGTCGAACACCTGCGAGAAGAACTGGCCGATGCGCTCGCCCGGGGTCAGGCGGTAGATGTCGCGCAAGTAAGTGCCGACCAGGGCGACGCCCTCGTGTTCCACCATCACGCCCTTGGGGCGCCCGGTGCTGCCCGAGGTGTAAAGCACATAGGCCATGTCGCGCGGCCGGGTCACCGGCTCGGGACGCAAGGGGGCCAGCGCGTCAAGGTCCCGGCGGCCCAGGCGGCGCTTGACCGGCTTGCTCGTTGGGGCGGGGGCGGCGCGGTCCAGGCGGATCACCGCGTCGAAGCGGAAGCGGGTCAGCTCGTTGGCGATGGTGCCGGTCTTGGTGGAGCACGACACACCGGCCAGTCCGGGCATCTCGCGCACCAGATCGTCGAAGAAGGCGCGCGACAGGAACAGCTCGTTCGAGACGTCCACCTTGGCGCGGCGGCCCCCCGACGGGTTGGCGCGGCGGAAGGCGTCGATGTCGGCGACCAGGGCATCGCGCAGATCCAGATCCTGAATGTCGCCCAGGAACAGCCAGCCGGTGTCGGGCATCATGGCCAGCGCCTTGGTCAGCACGTGGCGCAGATAGCCATGGCCGGGGAAGGCCTGGATCACGCTGTTGATGACGATCACGTCGAACGGCCCCTGGTCGGCCAGGGCGTCGATCTCGTGGGCGGCCATGCGGGCCAGGGTGACGTTGTCCAGCCCCAGGGCGGCGCAATCGGCCCCGGTGCGGGCCAGGATCGAGGCGGACAGGTCGATGCCGGTGACGTGGGCGCACAAGGGTGCAACCCGCTTCAGCGTCAGACCCGACGAGCAGCCGATTTCCAGCACCCGGCTGGCCGGGGTCAGCAGCGGCGCGATCTTGGCCACGGCGTTGTCGGCGTATTCGTCCATTTCCTGGCGGGTGAACGGCTGGCCGGTATAGCTGGAGGTCCAGCCGCCGGCCTGGATGTCGTCCTCGGCGCGGGCGCCGACGTCTTCCCACAATTCGCGGTCCATCACCTCGCCGGCGGCTTCCACCACCAGATCGGGGGCGTCGGCATCCAGCACGACCACGGTGTCCAGCCCGGTGCAATCCCATTGCAGCCGCCCGGCCAGCCCCAGATGGGCCTTGGTGGTGACCAGCGCGCGGGCGCCGGCATCGCGCAGCATGTAGCGCAGGCGGTCCACCGGCGTCTTCGGCGCCATGGGCAGGAAGGCGCCGCCCGCCTTGAGGATGCCGACAAGGCCGGCGAAGAATTCGGGCGAGCGGTCCAGCAGCAGGCCGACCACGCAATCCCAATTGACCCCGGCCCGGCGCAGGGCCTGGGCGATGCGGTTGGCCTCGCGCTCCATGTCGCCGTAGCTGATGGCGCGCTCGCCCAGGATCACCGCCGGCAGATCGGGATGAGCCTCGGCGCTGGCTTCGAACAAACCATGAATAGTGCGGACGGGCAGGGCGATGGGCGGCCCCTGCTCGAAGGCGGCCATGGCGGCGTGTTCTTCCGCCGACAGCAGATCGACGTCGGCGACCATGCCGCGCGGATCGGCCGCCACCGCTTCCAGCAGGCGGCGGTAATGGCCCAGCCAGCGGGCGATGGTTTCGGGGCGGAACAGGTCGCGGTTGTATTCGGCGATGACGAACAGGCCGTCGGCATCCTCGCGCAGGAACAGCGTCAGGTCGAACTGAGCGGTGCGCGAGCTGATCTTGAAGCGTTTCACCGCCAGCTCGGCCGGCGACTGGCTGGCGTCGACGCCGCCGAAATCGTGGTGCAGCAACTGGATGGCCACGTCGAACACCGGCGTGCGGGCCAGGTCGCGGCGCAGGTCCAGATCGTCCACCAACTGGTCGAATGGATAGGCCTGATGTTCGTAGGCGGCCATGGTGGTGCCGCGCATGCGGGTCAGCAGCGTGTCGAAATCGTCGTCGGGCCGCACCTGCGAGCGCAGCGCCAGGGCGTTGACGTAAAAGCCGATCTGCGGCTCGGTGTCGGGGTCGTCGCGTCCGGCCACGGCGGTGCCGACGATGATGTCGTCCTGGCCCGACAGCCGCGCCAGCAGCGCGGTCAGGGCCGCCGTCGCCACCATGAACAGGCTGGCGTCGCGGGCGCGGCCGACGGCGTGCAGCCGTTCCACCAGCTGGCCGGACAGGCGGCAGGTTTCATGGGCGCCGCGCGAGGTGCGCAAGGCCGGGCGCGGGAAGTCCAGCGGCAGGTCCAGCACCGGCAGTTCGCCCGCCAGCTGCTGGCGCCAATAGTCGCGGTGTTCGGCCAAATCCTCGCCGGCCAGCAGGGCGTTCTGCCAGGCGGCGAAGTCGCGGTACTGCACCGCCAGCGGCGGCAGCACGCTGTCGGCGTCGCGGTCGGGGTCGCGCCGCAGCGCGTTGTAGACGGCGACCAGATCGTGTTCCAGCCGGGTCATGGACCAGCCGTCGGCGACGATGTGATGCACCGCCAGCGCCAGCACCCAGCGGTCGGCGGCCAGCTTCATGGCGCGGGCGCGCATCAGCGGGCCGGCTTCCAGATCGAACGGGTCCGAGCACAAGCGGTCGGCCCGCTGCCGGGCCTCGGCTTCGGGGTTTTCCAGGCTGCTCAGGTCTTGGACGGCGAAATCGGCGTGGCTGGTTTCCGCCGGCGCCACCCGCTGCGACAGCACGGTGTCGGCCATGGTGAAGGTGGTGCGCAGGCTCTCGTGCCGGCGCACCAAAGCGTCGAGCGCCTGCCGCAGGGCTTCAGGATCAAGCGGACCGCTGAGGTCCCAGGCGCGTTTGATGTTGAAGGTGGCGCGCGCCGCATCCATGCCGTGCAGCAGCCACATGCGTTGCTGGGCGTGCGAGACGGCATGGGCCGGGGCCTCGGGCAGGCGGGTGATGCGCGGACGGGCCTTGCGGGCGCGGTCGCGGATCAGCCGGGCGACGCCTTGGATGGTGGCGTTGGCCATGAATTCCGAGAAGCGCAGCTCGACGTCGAACGCCCGCGCCAGACGCGGCAACAGGGTCATGGCGTTCAGCGAGGTGCCGCCCAGATCCATGAAATGGGCGTCGGCGGCCATGTCGCGCTGGCCCAGCACCTCGCCCCACAGCAGGGCGATGGTGCGTTCCATGTCCGAGTTGGGAAGATGCTGGCCGGTGGCCTCCGGAATTTCGGCCACCGGCGCGGCGGTCACCGGGGTGCCGCCGCCCAGGGCGGCGCGGTTGACCTTGCCGCTGGGCAGGCGCGGCAGCGCCGCCATCTCCAGCACCACCGACGGGATCATGTTGGCCGGCAGGCTGCCAGCCAGGGCCTGGCGCAGATTGGGCAGCGCGGCGCCAGCGGCGCGCACCACATGGGCGACCACGGTGGGCGGCTCGCCCGGGGTGACGGTCACCGCCGCCTCGACCACCTGGGGAAGCTTCAGCAGCGCCTGCTCGATCTCGCCCAGATCCACCCGCACGCCGGCCAGCTTGACCATGGAATCGGCGCGGCCCAAGACTTCCAGCCGGCCATCGGCGCCCAGGCGGCCCAGGTCGCCGGTGCGGAAGATGCGGTCGGGGGCGGCGGTCAGCGGGTTCTGCCCGAACACCGCGTCGGTCAGATCGGGCCGGCCAACATAGCCCTTGGTGGCATGGGGGGTCTTGATCAGGATTTCGCCCACTTCACCGGGGCGGCAATGGCGCCCGCCCGCCACCACCGCCAGCCGGGTCTCGGCGCGCGGGCGTCCCGCCGGGATCACCGCCGGCGGGTCGTTCTCGATACGATGGAAGCACGAGATCAGCGTGGTTTCGGTCGAGCCGTAGAAGTTGACCAGCTCGGCCCGCTCGCCACACGCCGCGCGCCAGCGGCGATGATCTTCGGCATAAAGCGGTTCGCCCGAGATGAACACATGGCCCAGCGCCGGCACCGGATCGGCGCCCAGCCCCGCCAGCTCGGCGGTCAGCGGCCGCAGCACCGAAGGCACGGTGTGCAGCGCCGTCAGGCGCTCGCGGGCGATGAAGGCGGCCATGCGGGCCAGGTTCTCGCGGTCCTCGGGCGCCGGCACCACCAGGGTGCCGCCCTGGGTCAATGGCAGCAGGATGTCGCGTAGCGAGGCGTCGAAGGTGAAGCCGATCAGGAAGCCCAGGCGCGGCGCGGCCAAATCGAATTCCTCGGCCTGCCAGCGCAGGAAACGGTCCAGGCTGCCGTGGCGGCCCAGCACCGCCTTGGGTTCGCCGGTCGAGCCCGAGGTGGCGAAAACATAGGAATCGGCATCGGGATCGACGGCGGGCAGGGCAGCCGGGGGCACCGGCGCGCTGCCGTCCAGCCGCCGGGGTGTCAGCGCGGGGTCTGCCACCACCACCGCCATGTCCGGCGGCAGCTCCATGGCTTGGGCTGCATCGGCATCGGCCACCGCGCAAGCGGCGGGCCGGGTCAGCGCCAGCAGGCCCTGGCGGCGGGCCGGCGGCGCGGTCGGGTCCAGTGGCATATAGGCGGCGCCGGCCATCCATGCGCCCAGCAGGGCGGCCACCTGGCGCGCATCGTTGCCGAAGGCGGCAGCGACCACTCGGCCTTGCATGCCGTCCAGGCAGGCGGCCCAGTCACGGGCCGTCGCCACCAGTTCGGCATAGGTCCAGCTGCGGCCGTTCGCCTGCATGGCGATGGCGTCGGGCGTGCGTTCGGCCACCGCCAGCACACGGGCCAGCGGGGTGCTTTCGGGGTCGGGGATCAGCGGCGCGTTGAAGGCGTCGGCCAGCGCGTCGGCCTCGGCCGACGGCGCCAGGGCCAGATCGCACAGGCGGTCGCCGGGATGATTGCCGGCCGAGCGCGCCAGCGCCTGGAAATCGTCCCACAACGCGGCGATGCGTTCGGGGCGGAACAGGGCGGTGTCGTATTCCACCGCCACCTGGAAGCGGCCGCCCACTTCGCGCACCTCGAAGGTCACGTCGGCCTTGCTGTGTTCCAGCACCTGCAGGAACGGCGACAGGCCGCTGGGGGCCAGATCGGCTTCGCGGTGGTTCTGGAACAGCAGCATTACGTCGAAGACCGGGTTGCGCCCGGGCAGGCGCGGCACGTCCAGTCCCTCGATCATGGCGTCGAACGGAATCAGCTGGTTCTCGAACGCTTCCACCGCCACGTCGCGGGCCTGCACCAGCAGGTCCTCGAAACGGTCGCCGGGGGCCAGCGCCAGACGCATGGGCAGCATGTTGAGGAAATTGCCCACCAGCCCTTCCAAAGCGGGGTGGTCGCGGCCGGCGGTGGGCACGCCGACGATGATGTCGCCCTGGCCGGTCAGGCGGTGCAGCAAAGTGCCCACCAGCGCCAGGAACACCATGTAGGGGCTGGCGCCGTGGGCGCGTCCCAGGGCGGAGAGCGCGGCGCTGTCGCTTTCGGCCAGCCAGAAATCGACCTTGCGGCCCTCGGCCCGGCGGCGGTGCGGGCGGGGGAAGTCGGTGTCAAGGGCCAGCGTCGGCAGCCGCCCGGCCAGCCGGCGGCGCCAGGCGGCCTTTTGCGCGTCGGCCTCGGGCGTGGCCAGAAGCTGCTGTTGCCAGACGCTGTAATCCTTGTAAGCGATGGGCAGCGGCGCCAGCTCGGGCGTGGTTCCCGCCTTCAGCGCCGCCAGGATGCGGTGCAGTTCGTCGGTGAAAACGCCCAGGCCCCAGCCGTCGCCGGCGATGTGGTGCAGTGACAGGCACAGCACCCGCTGGGCGCCCAGGTCCAGCAGAATGGCGCGCAGCGGCAGATCGTGTTCCAGGTCGAACGGGCGCGCGGCTTCGGCGCGGACCAGCCGCTGCGCGTCGGCCTCGGTCTTGCCCGACAGGTCGCGCCGCGCCAGCACGGTGGCGGGCGCCGGCAGGATCACCTGACGCAATTCGCCCCGTTCCAGGCGGAACACCGTGCGCAAGGGGGCGTGGCGGTCCACCAGCAGGGTCAGGGCGCGGTCCAGCAGGCCGGCGTCCAGGTCGCCGCCGACGCGATACGCCCCGGTCAGATTGAACAGGCTGGCGTCGCGTTCCATCTGGTGCTGCATCCAGAACCGGCGCTGTTCCGCCGATGCCGGATAGGACGCGGCTTCCGGCACGGCGGGAATGGCCCCCACGCCGGCCTTGCCGGCGCGGCCCGACAGTTCCGCCGCCAGTTGGGCGATGGTGGCGTGGCGCAGCACGTCGACCACCGCCACCGGCAGGGCGGGATCAAGCACGCGCAGCCGGTTGACCATGCGGGCGGCCAGGATGGAATTGCCGCCGATGGCGAAGAAGTTTTCATGCAGGCCGATGGGCGAGAAGCCCAGGAACTCGGCGTAGACCTCGCCCAGCATGCGCTCGGTGGCGGTATAGGCGCCGTCTGGGCGACCGCTCAGCGGGCCATCCTGGCCGGGGGCGGCGGTCGCGGTGACGGTGCGGCGGGGCGCAATCGCTTCCAGCCGGCGGCGCAGTGCGGCGTCCAGCCGGAACGGCGCGTCCAGCAGCACCCGCGCCATGGCGGGATCGGTGTCGTTGGGGCGGGCCGCCACCACATGGGGGCAGGTCTGGTCCAGCGCGCGTTCCAGCGCCGCGATGCCCTC
>DATGXU010000413.1:0-17651 GCA_035298685.1 Magnetospirillum sp.
TATCGGCTCGAAGGACCGCCGGGCGGTGGCCGACATCGTCTGGCGGGTGCTGCGCCGCAAGGCGCGCATCGACTGGTGGCTGGAATTCCTCGACCATCCCAAGGACGGCCGCGCCCGCGTCTTCGCCGATCTGGCCATCGAGGGCGGCGACCTGAATTCCGACCTGTTCGAAGGCGCCCATTCCGCCCCCAAGCCGGGCAAGGAAGAACGGCGCATGTTCGACCAAATCAAGGGCAAGGACATTTTCAACCGCGACATGCCGGCCTGGGTGAAAGGCGAGTTCCCCGAATGGCTGACGCCCCGGCTCGAGGCACTGTGGGGCGAAGGCATGCTGCGCGAAGTCGCCGCCATGCGCGACGAGGCGCCGCTGGACCTGCGCGTCAACACCCTGAAGGCGACGCGCGAAGACGCCCGTATCGCCCTCAAGAAGGAAGGCATCTCGGCCGAGCCCTGCGCGCTGTCGCCGCTGGGACTGCGGCTCAAGACCCGCGTGGCGCTGGTGCAGGTGCAGGCGTGGCGTGACGGCCTGATCGAGGTGCAGGACGAAGGCTCGCAACTGGTGGCGCTGGTGGCCGATGCCCGCCCGGGGCAGGCGGTGGTCGATTACTGCGCCGGCGCCGGCGGCAAGACCCTGGCCTTGGCCGCCGCCATGCAGAACAAGGGGCGGCTGGTGGCCTGCGACGTGGCCGAATGGCGCGTCGACAAGGCCCAGGACCGCCTGCGCCGCAACGGCGTCCACAACGTCACCCGCCGGGTGATCTCGGGCGAATCGGACAAGTGGATCAAGCGGTCGGCCGCCAGCTTCGACCGCGTGCTGGTGGACGCCCCGTGCACCGGCACCGGCACCTGGCGCCGCAATCCCGACGCCAAGTGGCAGTTGACCGAAACCGATCTGCTGGAACTGGTGGACCGGCAAAAGGCCATCCTGGCCAGCGCGGCACGCCTGACCAAGCCCGGCGGCCTGCTGATCTATGCCACCTGCTCGGTCCTGCCGGAAGAGAACGAGCGGCAGGTGGAGGCCTTCCTGGCCGAGCACCCCGACTACACGCCGCGCCCCATCCCCGAATTGTGGGCCGAACTGGCGGGCACCCCCTGCCCGGTGGCCGGACCGTGGCTGCGACTGTCGCCGCTGTCCCACGGCACCGATGGCTTCTTCGCCGCCGTGCTGCAGAAAAAGGCGGAATAGGCGAGCGAACCGACCTACAACATGGTCTGGCGGATATGGGCCAGCAGCCCGCGTGCCCCCGCTTCGACCATGTCCAGCACCCGCTCGAAGCCGTCGCCGCCGCCGTAATAGGGGTCGGGCACATCGCGGATGTTCAGCTGCGGCGCGAAATCCAGAAACAACCGCACCCGCGCGGCCCGCGCGGGCGGGCACATCTGGCGCAAAATCTCGTCATGACTGCCGTCCATGGCCAGCACTAGGTCGAATTCGTCAAAATCGCCGGTCTTGACCTTGCGAGCGCGCAGATCGGAAAGGTCAACGCCCCGCCGCAACGCGGCGGCGGCGGAACGGCGGTCGGGCGCCTCGCCCACGTGATAGCCGTGGGTGCCGGCCGAATCGGTGGCGATGCGGTCGCTCAGCCCTTCGGCGGCGACCAGGGCGCGAAACACGCCCTCGGCGGTGGGGGAGCGGCAGATGTTGCCGGTGCAGACGAAGAGAACCTTGATCATCGTTCCGGGATACCCGCATCCCGGTCCCGCCGCAAGGGGGCAGCGTTACCTGACGCTGGGCAGCGCCACCGCCCATTCGGTGAATTCCGCCAGCGAGAACACCCGCACCTCCTTGTTCGCCGGCAGGCCATAGCGCCGCTCGGCCGCCGCGCGCTTCAGCCATTCGACCGAACCGGGACGCCAGCCGGGGCCGTCAATCACAACGAACACCGAACGCTCGTGGGCGGCCTCGACCGCCGTCAAATAGACGTAGGGCAGCTTTTCGTCGAAGGACCCGGCAGCCGATTTGAATTTGGCCTCGATCCGCACCTCCAACCCCAGTTTGTGCGACATCAGCAGGAATTCGGTTCGCCCTGGCGTGCCGTAAAGGGTGGTGTACGGGGCGTTGGTCAGCACGAACTCGCCCGCCGGCGCCCCCATGCGCCGCCACTCGGCGTGGCTGGTGACGACAAAGCCCCGCGCTTCCAGGCTGCGGCGGATGCGGGCTTCGAACCATTGCCCCGATTGGTTCGCCTCGTAACCTTGCGGATCGACCTCCAGCTGGCGTGCGGCAGCAGGAAGCGTGGCCGTTACCGGCACAGCCAGAACCATGGACAAAACGATTTTTTTCCACCGATGCGTCATGCATGCAAGCTACATGTTTCCCATTGCGTGTAACAATAGATTATGGTAGAGAACATAGCATGAACATCAAGCCCGCGCCCATCGTCAAGTGGGTGGGCGGCAAGCGTTCGCTGTTGCCCGAATTGCTGCCGCGCATGCCTGCCGCCTTCCGCACCTACCACGAGCCCTTCCTGGGCGGTGGCGCCCTGTTCTGCGCCGTGCGGCCACGCTTCGCCTATCTGGCCGACGCCAACGCCGACCTGATCGCGCTTTATCGCAGCATCAAGGTGCAGCCCCATGCGCTGATGCGGCGGGTGTCGGATCTGCCTTGCGACGAGGAAACGTTCTACCGCATTCGCGCCATGGACCGCGATCCGGCCTTCGCCGGCCGGCCCGACCTGGAGCGGGCCGTGCGCTTCCTCTATCTCAACAAAACCTGCTTCAACGGCATGTGGCGGGTCAACCGGCACGGCCATGCCAACAACAGCTGGGGCAAGCGGGCCAACCCCACGTTCTATGCCGCCGACAACGTGCTGGCGCTGCACGAGGCGTTGCGCACGGCCCGGCTGGCGCGGGCGCCGTTTCCCGACGTGCTGCAACTGGCACGGCCGGGCGATTTCGTCTATTTCGACCCACCCTACGACGCCGAGGGCACCGGCTTCGTCGGCTATACCCGCGACGGCTTCTCGCGCGGCGACCAGATCAAGGTGTGGGAAGTCTGCGTCAAGCTTCACCGGCTGGGGGTGAAATGGATGCTGTCCAATGCCGACACCCGCTTCATCCGCCGCCTGTTCCGCGCCTTCCGCGTCGATACCGTCAGCGCGCCGCGGCGCGTGGCCGGCGACGTCGGCGCCAGGATGGCCGCCGACGAGGTGATCGTGCGCAATTATTGACCCGTGCGAGGCCGCCGTGGCCCGTACCATGCGGTGCCGCCTCTTGACTCTTTTGCGCCGTACGCGCCTATATCGCCACCGGCTGTACGGGGATTTACGCATGGATATTGGCGCGGCCAAGCAATCCGACTTTGATGTGCGCCGCCTGGCGGCCCTGTCTCTCGCGGCAATCGGCGTCGTCTATGGCGACATCGGCACCTCGCCGCTTTACACCATCAAGGAATGCTTCGGCGGTGAACACGGACTGCAGGTGACTCAGGCCAACGTCCTGGGCATCGCCTCGCTGGTGTTCTGGGCGCTGATCGTCGTCGTCACCCTGAAATACGTGCTGTTCGTCATGCGCGCCGACAACCGGGGCGAAGGCGGCATCCTGGCGCTGCTGGCGCTGGCCATGCATTCGGCCCATACCGACCGCCGCCGCATGGGGCCGGTGATGATCCTGGGCCTGTTCGGCGCCGCCCTGTTCTTCGGTGACGGCATTATCACCCCCGCGATTTCCGTGCTGTCTGCGGTCGAGGGGCTGGAAGTGGCGTCACCTCACATGGTTCGATATGTCGAACCCATCACGCTGGCAGTTCTGGCGGTACTGTTCGTGGTGCAAAGTCACGGCACCACCAAGATCGGTGCCGTGTTCGGCCCGGTAATGATGCTGTGGTTTGCCGCCCTGGCTGCCTTCGGCATCACGGAAATTGTCACCGAGCCCGCCATTCTGGCCGCTCTCAATCCCGTGTATGGCGCCCGCTTTCTGGCGGAGCACGGCTTCCATGCCTTCCTGGTGCTGGGTTCGGTGGTGCTGGCGGTGACGGGCGGCGAGGCCTTGTATGCCGATATGGGCCATTTCGGCAAACGTCCGATCCAGTGGGCGTGGTTCGGTTTGGTGCTGCCGGCGCTGTTGCTGAACTATTACGGTCAGGCGGCGCTGCTGTTGGACAATCCCGAGGCGGCACGCAATCCCTTCTATCTGCTGGTGCCAGAGCCGCTGCTTTACCCCATGATCGCGCTAGCTACCTGCGCGACGGTAATTGCGTCGCAGGCGGTGATATCGGGCGTGTTCTCGTTATCGCGCCAGGCGGTGCAACTGGGCTTTTCGCCCCGCCTGGAAATCCGCCACACCTCGGACGAGGAAGAGGGCCAAATTTATATACCGCGCGCCAATTGGGGCTTGTTCGTCGGCATCGTCGTGCTGGTGCTGGGATTCAAATCTTCCTCCAATCTGGCCGCTGCCTACGGCATTGCCGTAACCGGCACCATGGTCACCACCACCGTGCTGGCGCTGGTCGTGGCGCGTACGCTGTGGAAGTGGTCGCTTGGCCTGTGCATCGTGGTGGGAGCAGCCTTCCTGGTGGTCGATTGCGCATTTCTGGGCGCCAACCTGCTGAAGATCCCCGAAGGCGGCTGGTTCCCGCTGCTGGTGGGGTTGGGCATGTTCCTGCTGATGGTGACCTGGAAGCGCGGCCGCCAGATCCTGGCCAAGCGGCTGGCCGAGGATTCCATGCCCATCGACCTGTTCCTGGCCCGCCAAAAGGAAAACCCCACCGCGCGGGTGGCCGGCACCGCCATCTACATGACCGGCAATCCGGAAACCCTGCCGGTGGCGCTGCTGCACAACCTCAAGCACAACAAGGTTCTGCACGAGCGCGTGGTGTTCATGACCGTGGTGTTCGAGGACATTCCGCGCGTTTCCGCCAAGGACCGCCTGGAAATCCAGGGCCTGGCCGACGGCTTCTACAGCATCACCGTGCGCTACGGCTTCTTCCAGGAACCCGATTTGCCCAAGGTTCTGCGCCTGTGCAAGGCGTTCGGACTGGAATTCGACGTCATGCAGACCTCGTTCTTCCTGGGCCGCGAGACGCTGATCCCCTCGATCCATCCCGAGATGGCCGAATGGCGGGAAAAGCTGTTCGTGGTGATGAGCCGGAATTCGGTTTCCGCGACCGACTTCTTCCGCATCCCCGCCGGCCGCGTGGTCGAGTTGGGAACCCAGGTTCAGCTTTAAGCGCGAAGGCGAACCCATGTCCACCGCCGCCGGCACCCCCAATCCCGACGAAGACCAAGGCCAGCACGGCCATTCGCGCAACGTCTTCGCGCTGATGTTCGGCGCCGTCGGCGTGGTGTTCGGCGACATCGGCACCTCGCCGCTTTACGCCATGAAGGAAACCTTCGCCGGCCCCCATCCGCTGGAGCTGGACCGGCTGCATGTGCTGGGCGTGCTGTCGCTGGTGTTCTGGGCGGTCACCATCGTGGTGTCCATCAAGTACGTCATCTTCATCATGCGGGCCGACAACCGCGGCGAAGGCGGCAGCCTGGCCCTGCTGGCGCTGGTCAGCACGGCGGCCCAGGGACGGCCCAGGCTGACCGCCCTGGTGGCGGCGCTGGGCATCTTCGCCGCCGCTTTGTTCTACGGCGATTCCATGATCACCCCGGCCATTTCCATCCTGTCGGCGGTCGAGGGCCTGTCGGTGGTGGCGCCGGCCATGGAACATTGGGTGGTGCCGGCCACCATCGTCATCCTGGTAACGCTGTTCGCCATCCAGAGCCACGGCACCGCCGCCGTGGGCATGGCGTTCGGCCCGATCATGATCGGCTGGTTCAGCGTGCTGGCCATTCTGGGCGTGCGCAACATCGGCCTTCACCCCGAGGTGCTGAAGGCGCTGTCGCCCCATTACGCCCTGATGTTCCTGGTCAGCGACGGCAAACTGGGCTTTTTGGCGCTGGGTTCGGTGGTGCTGGCGGTGACCGGCGCCTAGGCGCTGTACGCCGACATGGGCCATTTCGGCCGCCTGCCCATTCGGCTGGCCTGGTACCTGCTGGTGCTGCCGGCGCTGGTGCTGAACTATTTCGGCCAGGGTGCCCTGCTGCTCAGCCGGCCCGAGGCGCTGGAAAACCCCTTCTTCCTGATGGCGCCGGCCTGGGCCGGGGTGCCGCTGCTGATCCTGGCCACCTGCGCCACGGTGATCGCCTCGCAGGCGGTGATCTCGGGGGCGTTCTCGGTGACGCGGCAGGCCATCCAGCTGGGTTACCTGCCCCGCATGACCATCATCCACACTTCGGAAAAGGAAATCGGGCAAATCTACATCCCGATCCTCAACTGGGTGCTGATGCTGTTCGTCATGGCGCTGGTCATCGGCTTCCGCACTTCGTCGAACCTGGCGTCGGCCTACGGCGTCGCGGTCACCGGCACCATGGTCATCGACGCCTGCCTGATCGGCATGGTGATGGTGCTGATGTGGGGCTGGAACCGCCGCCGCGTGCTGGTGCTGCTGGGCGTGTTCATGACGCTGGACGTGGCGTTCTTCCTGGCCAACGCCACCAAGATCCCCCATGGCGGCTGGTTCCCGCTGGCCATCGGCCTGACCATCTTCCTGTTCCTGACCACCTGGAAGCGGGGCCGCAACCTGTTGATGGCCCGTCTGCGGGCCGAGAACATGCGCGAGGATCTGTTCCTGGACTCCCTGTCGGGGCGCGCCACCCGGGTGCCGGGCACCGCCATCTTCCTGACCGGCACCACCGAGGGCATTCCGCTGGCCCTGCTGCACAACCTCAAGCACAACAAGGTGATTCACGAGCGGGTGGTCATCCTGACCGTGTCCATGGAGGAAATCCCGGTGATCCCCGCGCATCGGCGGATCGAAGCCAAGGAGATGGCGCCCGGCTTCCAGCGGCTGATCCTGCGCTTCGGCTTCATGGAGGACACCAACATCCCCAAGACGCTGGCGCACGCGCGATCGGACCAGTTGGGCTTCTTCTACGAGCCCATGAGCATCTCCTATTTCCTCTCGCGCGAGACCATCATTCCTTCGGCCGCCCCCGGCATGGCGGTGTGGCGCGAGCATTTGTTCGCGTGGATGGCCCGCTCCGCGACCAGCGCCATGGACTTCTTCCACCTGCCCTCGAATCGGGTGGTGGAGCTGGGCAGCCAGGTAGAAATTTAAGATACAAATATAGTTCTTTCGGTCATATGCCTCTACCATTGCTGGCATTGCACCTCCGACAGGCCGCTGTTAAGCTTCGGCAGGAAGGCGCCTTTTGGTTGCGCAAAAGTAGGAGGGGGCTCGATGGGTTCGCTGTTCCGCCAACTGTCCATTACCCATCGCATCGTCCTGATCAGTCTGCTGGGAACGGTGCTCAGCACCGTGGCCGTGGTGTCGCTGGTCCTGGGCATCGTTCAGGACAGCCTGTCCCAACAGGCGGTCGAGCAGCAGAAAGTCAACATGCGGGTGTTCCAGGAATACCTGCGCACCAAGGGCGGCGGCGGCCCCGAGATCGTTGACGGCAAACTGGCCTGGGGCAATTACGTCGTCGACGACAACCACGAGGTGGTCGATCAGCTGCGTGCCATGATGGGCATTGGGGCGACCATCTTCAAAGGCGACGTGCGCGTTTCCACCAACGTGGTGGACAAGGAAGGCAAGCGCGGCGTCGGCACCAAGTTCAAGGACGGCCCGGTCAAGGATCAGGTGTACCAGGCCGGCAAGCCCTATGACGGCGAAGCCGACGTCATCGGCACCCCCTATCTGCTGCGCTACGAGCCGGTGCGCAATGCCGGCGGCGCCATCATCGGCGCCATGGTGGTGGGCATGCCGCGCGCGACCTTCTTCGCCATGCTCGAGCACATCCGCCTGCCGGTCATCGGCGTGGCGGCGGCCATCGGCGCCGTGCTGTGCCTGGTGCTGTTCCTGGTCACCCGCCAGCAGATGAGCGTGTTGGGCCGTCTGGCC
Organism: Magnetospirillum sp.; assembly: GCA_035298685.1. Lineage (GTDB taxonomy): Bacteria > Pseudomonadota > Alphaproteobacteria > Rhodospirillales > Magnetospirillaceae > Magnetospirillum. The sequence continues at coordinate 7,889 of DATGXU010000413.1, forward strand.
GGGGTGATGGATCGGCTGACGGCGCGCGACTACGGGGTGGCCATCGGCGATACCGACCGCCGCGACGAGATCGGCAGCATGTCGCGCGCTCTGGCCGGGTTCAAGGACTCCCTGGCCCGCGCCGAGCAGTTGGACGCCGAGCAGGCCGCGGCCCACCAGGCGCAGGCGGCCAAGCGCGCCGCCATGGATTCGGCCACCCACAGCTTCGCCGCCAGCATCGAAAATGTAGTCGGCCAGGTCACCGCCGCCGCCAACACCCTGCGCGGCGCCGCCGAGGGGTTGTCCTCCACCGCCGACCTGACCTTGACCAAGGCGTCGTCGGTGGCCACCGCCTCGGATCAGGCGTCGGGCAACGTCGAGGCCGTCGCCACCTCGACCACCCAGCTCAGCGCCAGCATCGGGGAAATCAGCCGCCAGGTTGCCGAGGCGGCCAAGGTCGCGGCCCAGGCGGTGGGCGAGGCCCAGGACACCAATTCCATGGTTCGCGGGCTGGCCGACGCCGCCACCCATATCGGCGAGGTGGTGGGGCTGATCAACGACATCGCCAGCCAAACCAACCTTCTGGCGCTGAACGCCACCATCGAGGCGGCCCGTGCCGGCGAGGCCGGCAAGGGATTCGCCGTGGTGGCCCAGGAAGTCAAATCTCTGGCCAACCAGACCGCCAAGGCGACCGAGGACATTCAGGCGCAGGTGGCGGCCATCCAGACCGCCACCGGCAAGGCGGTCGCGGCCATTGGCGGCATCGCCCGCACCATCGACAGTATTTCGGCCATCACCACCACGGTGGCGTCGGCGGTGGATCAACAGGGTTCGGCCACGGGTCTGATTTCCCGTTCCGTGCAGCAGGCCTCGGCCGGCACGGCCGAAGTCACCCGCAACATCGCCGACGTCACCGACGCCGCCCGCGACACCGAACGCCGCGCCAGCGACCTTCTCGGCTCGGCCGAAGCCTTGACCCATCAGTCCGAGGCGTTGCGGGGCGAAGTGTCGCAGTTTCTCGAGCGCATTCGCTCGGCGTAACTCGGCTTAAATAGGGGAGGCACAGTTGTCAGCCGGTTGCCCGCAGCCTGCTGACAAAGGCACTTTGGGGGCCGGCGCCCCCAAACCCCTCCGTGGGAGGCCAGCCTCCCACACCCTCCAGCTCTCTGCCCCCTTTGAATGCCTCATCACGGATTAGCGTGGAGGCGCCCCCTTTGCCATCCCGAACGCCGTCAAGCCCGGCGATGACGCCGAAGGCAAGGTCCCCGGAATTCCGTGATGAACCCTTTGAATAGACTGGTGGTTCGGAGGCTGCGCCTCCGGGCGGGTTCGGGCGGCAGCCCGGTCATGGGCGAGTTTGGCTCCAGTCCAGGGGGGGCACCGTTTCCAGGCGGCGCCCCCTTCCCTTCGGAACGTCAATGTTCGTCCCGCTGCACTTGGACGTCCTGGCGGCGGCGGACCACCTTTTCCTGATGGTGTTGGGTGCGTTTGACCCGGCGGATGTGGATTTCCTCCACCACCTTCAGCCGCTTTTCCACCGTCACCTCCTCTTCCAGCACGGAAATCACCAGGTCGTTGCCCTCGTGCCGGTCGGCCACCGGGCCGGTGACGTAGCGGTGGATAGGGACGCGTTCCACCTCGATGTCCTCGCGCATCAGGTCCATCTCAACCGGCACGGTTTCCTCGTGGGTGACGGTCTGCACCCGCACCGTTCCGGTTTCGTGGCGGCGGGTCGAGGGCACCAGTTGTTCCTCGACCACCGGGACGCGTTGGTCAGCCATGGCCGCACCTAGCGTTGGGGGCGGGGTTCGTTGCCGGGCAGGCGCTCGACCTCCACATCGGTGCGGCGCACCTTGTCTTCGATCCGCTCCTCGCGGTCCTCGCCCTCTTTGCGCAATTGGACCTCTTCGACCACCCGGGCCGTCTTGCCGACCACGGCTTCCTCGTTGGTTTCACGCGCCTCGATGGAGCGGTCCTGGAAGGCGCGGTCGGCGTCACTGACGGGGCGGTCGGCCGGCATGCGCTCGACCTGGACCCGTTCCTGATGCAACCGGACATCAGCGGTCACCGGTTGTTCGGTCACGTGACTGTGAATCCGCACGCCTCCGGTATCGAAAGCGCGTTTGCTTACGGTCAACTCCTCCTGGGTGACGGGTATGCTGGACGAAGCGGCACCTTCGTAGGTACGGCCACTCCAGCCTTCGGCCCGCCACTTGGCGGCTTCGGTGTGGAGATCAATGGGGTTATGCCGATTCATCACCGCGCTGGCGCTGTCGGCCTCGGCGTCCGAGGTCTTGGCGATCACCAGGGTGTGGCCGCGACGCACACCCTCGGCGTAATGCCCGGCCTCTTCCTCGGGGATGCCCAGCCCCACCAGCCCGCCAATCAGGCCGCCGGCCACCGCGCCGCCGGCCGCACCGGCCAACGTCGCCGCCACCGGGCCGGCGGCGATGATGGGCCCCACGCCGGGAATGGCCAGCACCCCCAGGCCTACCAATATGCCGCCAATGCCGCCAAGCACCGCACCGATGCCGGCGCCGGTGGCCGCGCCTTCACCCGCCTTGGTACCCCGTTCCTCCTTTTCTCCGACCTCCTCCTCTCCGGCCTCCGACAGGTCGCGCTCATTCTTGGCAACCAAACTCAAATCCTCACGTCGGCAGCCGGCCTGGATCAGGTCCTCGACCACCGAGCGGGCTTCTTCTTGACTGCGAAATAGGCCGACAACGGTCTTCGCCATGGTGCTCTCCTCGTCAGGGGATGGTCAGGTCAGCCACCAATAGAAAGAGAGCCCCCCGACCAGCACGGCCAGGGCCACCGCCACTGCGATCCACCATCGGCGATGGGTGGGCCGGGAATAGACGCCGGCGGCGCCACGATCGGGCGGCGGCGAGCGGTGGATTTGCGGGCGGATCATGGTGCACTCTCCCGGGGCGGCCGAAATTGCCCTCTCCGGGATAACCTCGACCGGGGAACGAGGGTTTCCGCCATGCGGCGCAGGCGTGCGGCATAGCCCGAAAGTGGCGCGGACAAGGGCGCGCATTGATGCGGGCGCCCTGTCGCGGAAAGCGCGACGGTCAGTCGCCGCTGTCGCCCACATAGCCGGCGACGCCGGCCAGCAGCGCACGCAGGGCGCGGCGCCCCATCAGCTTGTCCTGGGCGGCGGCAGGCAAATCGCTCAGCGTGATGACGCCCTTGCGGAGCAGAACCTCGATCAAATCTTCCAGCACACGAATGAACTGCAGATCGGACCGGATGAACGCCTCCTCGTCGCTGTCGAGCTGGTGATCGCAGGTGCGGGCCAGGAAGGCCAGCACTTCCGGGTCGTCCGGCGGCAGTTCCTCGCCGTCTTCGTCCAGCGGCACTTCGGCCAGGGCGATCACCTGCCCGCTTTCGTCACGGATCACAAACGGCACCGCCGGTCTCCTGCCCCATTCCCGCGCATAGCGGGTTCCTGAAAACGAAAACGGCCCGCTGCCAGGGCAGCGGGCCGGATCGGGTCCGAACCGGACGCGACGGCTTCCTAGTGGAAACGGCGCGGCAGGTCGGCAATAGCGGCATCGGCCAGGGCCGACTTCTGCGCCTCGGAAACAGACTGGGTCAGCACGGCGCGGGCGGCGTTGATCGCCACGTCCACGGCCACGTTCTGAACTTCCTTGAGCGCCTGCGCCTCGGCCTGGGAGATACGCTCCAGGGCCTGGGCCTCACGACGCTTCAGCGCCTCTTCCAGGTCCTTGGCCGCCTGCTTGGACAGACGCTCGGCCTCGGACTTGGCGTGGGCGATGATTTCCTCGGCTTCCTTCATGGCCTCGCGCTGCTTGCGCTGATAGGTCGCCAGCATTTCCTGGGCGTCCTCACGCAGCTTGTGCGCTTCGTCAAGGCGGGCCTTGATCTTGGCGGCACGGCCATCCAGGGCAGCGGTGATCGCGCGGAAGACCGGCTTGAAGGCAAAGAACACCACCAAACCGAACGCGGCATACACCCAGGTGTGCGGATTGGTGAGGATTGCGTCGGCCAGCGAAGCGTTAGCCTGATGGCCGTGCTCGGCAGCGAAGGCGGTCGAAATCATTGGCCCTGCTCCTTGAGAGCGGTGGCGACGGCGGCGTCGATCGTGCCGGATTCGGCGCTGACACCGATCAGGCGGGCGACGGCGGCACCGGCGATATCCACTGCGACGTCACGGACGCTGGCCATGGCCTTGTCCTTGGCGGCGGCAATGCGGGCCTCGCCAGCCTTGATCTGATCGGCCAGCTTGGCGTTGAGCTCGCGGTTGCGCTCTTCGGCGTGCTTGGCCAGGCGGTCGCTCGTCTCTTTGATGACGGCGTGGGCATGAGCCCGGGACTCAGCCAGCGCCTTTTCATAGGCGGCGACAGCGGCTTCGGCCTCGGCCTTCAGCTGAGCGGCCTTGTCGAGATTGTCGTCGATCTTGCGCTGACGTTCGTCAAGCACGGCGCCGATCTTCGGCAGAGCCACCTTCGCCATCAGCACATAGAGCGTGATGAAGGTGATGGCCAGCCAAACGATCTGGGGCAGGAAGAACGCCGTTTGTTGGAACTGGGGCATCCCGGTGCTCCAAAGCGTGGAAACGGATTTTCCGATCGGAGGGAAGGGCCGCGCGAAACCCTAGTGGCCCGCGCGGCCCCCAACCATCCGAAGGAGTGGCCGCAATATTAGGAGAAGAGAACCATCAGGGCGACGACCAGCGCGAACAGCGCGATAGCCTCGGTCACCGCGAAGCCGATCCAGCCGTACAGCTCGACGTTCGGCTTGGCGGCCGGATTGCGACCAACGGCGGCGATCAGGTTCGACCAGATGTTACCCACACCGATACCCGAGCCGATCATGCCGATGGCAGCCAGGCCGGCACCGATGAACTTAGCAGCACTCGCTTCCATATTCTTGCTCCTTCAGGAAGAAACTGAAAACCAAAACCAACAAAACCAGTCCTGACCAACCGCACCCATCAGTGCATGTGGATGGCGTCGTGCAGGTAGATGCAGGAAAGGATCGTGAAAACGTAGGCCTGCAGCATGGCGATACCCAGTTCCAGGACGGTCACGCCGACCAGGAAGGCGAAGGGCACCACGCCGGGCAGGTAGTAGAAGGTCCCGAGCGACACCACGAAGCCGCCCATCACCGTCAGAATGATGTGACCCACCGTCATGTTGGCGAACAGACGGACAGCCAGGCTGAAGGGACGGGAGAAGTAGGAGATCAGCTCGATGGGGATCAGGATGACCGCAGTCGCCAGCGGGGCGCCATGCGGGAAGAACATGCGCAGGAAGTGCAGGCCGTGACGGGCGAAGCCGATGATCGTCACGCCGATGAACACCACCGCGGCCATGGCGAAGGTCACCACCACATGGCTGGTGAACGCGAAGCCGCCCGGCACCAGGCCCAGCAGGTTGCCGAACAGGATGAACATGAACAGCGTGAAGATGAACGGGAAGTACGGACGGCCGGCCTGGCCGACGTTGTCGCGCAGCATGCCGCCGACGAATTCGTACATGACTTCGGCCATCGACTGCCAACGACCCGGCACCAGCGCGCGCGAGCGCACCGACAGGGTCAGGAAGGCGGTTACGAGGACGACGGCGATCACCATCATCAGGGCCGACTGAGTGAACGAGACGTTCAAGCCGCCGACATGAATGTCGACAAGCGGCCTGATCTCGAACTGCTGCATGGGGGAATGCTCTGCCACCTTGCCCTCTCTCGCCTATTCTTTCGTTCGCCCAGACCGACGCCTCTGCGATTCGCCGAGGCCGACCGATTCGTCCATCCCCTTGGCGGCGCGATAGGCGTTCAGCACGCCCGCCGCTCCGCCCAGGAGCAGAAACAACACCATCATGACCGGGAGAGTCCCCAGCCAGCGATCGAGACCATAGCCGATGCCGACACCAACGGCGACACCTGCCACGAACTCGATGGCAATCCGGAAGCCAAGCCCCATGCCGGCGGACGATCCGGAACGCCGGGAGTTTTCCTCCCGCAATTCCGCCTCAGCCCCACGCGCGGCACGAAGCCGGGCTTCGATGTCTTCCAGCGAAGGGGGCTTTTCCCGCTCAGCCATGGATGATGAGCCCCTTGAAAGTCCCCACCGCCATCACAACGGTGCCAAAAGCGCGGGCACCATAAGGGGTGCGCCCACCCGTGTCAAGAACGGAAACCGCCGGGCACAAGTGCTTGAGGTGATTGGCGAATTCACACCCCTATCGGCGGTATGCAGTCGAAGAATGGCGCTTTGCGGCGGCTTTGCCCTCCCCGAAGGGGTAGCAGCACCCGGGTAGGTCACGCCAACACCGCGCTGTCACGTATGGCTTCAGCCTGGGCAAGGTCTACCGAAACCAGCTGCGACACCCCCCTTTCGGCCATGGTTACACCATATAGGCGGTCCATGCGGGCCATGGTCATACGATGGTGGGTGACGATCAGGAACCGGGTGCCGGTGGTGCCGGCGATGCGCTCGACCAGGGTGCAGAAGCGGTCGACGTTGGCGTCGTCCAGCGGCGCATCCACCTCGTCCAGCACGCAGATGGGCGCCGGGTTGATCAGGAAGACGGCGAAGATCAGCGCCAGCGCGGTCAGCGCCTGCTCGCCGCCCGACAGCAGCGACAGCTGCTGCAGACGTTTGCCCGGCGGCGAGGCCATGATCTCCAGGCCGGCCTCCAGCGGGTCGGCGGATTCGGTGAGCGCCAGATGGGCGCGGCCGCCGCCGAACAGCCGCACGAACAAATCGCGGAAATGCTGGTCCACCTGCTGGAACGACGCCAGCAGACGTTCGCGCCCTTCGCGGTTCAGTTCGGCGATGGCGCCGCGCAGCTTGGCGATGGCCTGAACCAGATCGTCCTTTTCGGCGCGCATGGTGGACATGCGCTCTTCCAACTCGGCCACTTCCTGCTCGGCGCGCAGGTTGACCGGCCCCATGGAATCGCGCTCGCGGCTCAGGCGGTCCAGCTTGCGCTGCAGATCGTCCAGATCGGGCCGCTCGGCCTCGACCACGCCGGCGACGTCGCGCAATTGCTCGGGCGTCATGTCCAGGCGTTCGGCGATACGGCCGGCGACGGTGCGGCAATGCTGATCGGCGGCCGACAGCGCCGCCTCGCGCCGGATACGGTCTTCGCGGGCGCCGGCCAGGGCGGCTTCGGCGGCGCGCATGGCGCGGTCGGCCTCGGCCAGCGTCGCCTCGGCCGCCGCCAGGGCGTCGGCGGATTGCCGGCGCTCGTCCTCGGCGGCGTCGATGCGGTCCAGCAACTCGGCGCGGCGACGGGCGAAGGTGTCGGGCGCCTGGGCCAGACGCTCCAGCTCCATCATCACCGCCTCGCGGCGTTCCTCCAACTCCTCGACGTGAGCGCGGGCGCTGTCGGCGCGCCGCCGCCACGAATCCATGTCGCCGGCGATGGAGTCCAGACGGCGCTTGCGCTCGCCCGCCTCGCGCACGATGCGGTCCAGCGCCGAGCGCGCCTCGACCAACGCCGAGCGGCGCTCGGCCAGATCGGCGCGCAGGGTGTTGACCTTGTCGCGGCCCGCGTCGGCGCTTTGCGGAAAGGCGGCGACGGTTTCGCGCGCCATCATCAGCTCGCCCTCGGCGTCCTCGAGATCGGCCTGCGCCGCCTCGGCCTGGGCCGCCAACCCCGCCAGACGGGATTCATAGGCGGCGAAACGCTGGGCCAGCTTGCCGTGCAGGTCGCGCGCCTTGGCGGTCTCAGTCTCGGCGCGACGCACCGCGTCCTTGGCGGCCCGTTCGTTCTCGGTCGCCTCCTCCACCGCCTGAGTGGCGTCCTCGACCTTGGCCTGGGCCTCCTCGACGCCCAGTTCGACGTCTTCCAGCCGCGCCTCGAGCTCGCGCAGCCGGTTGCGTTGCGCCAGCCGCAACGCCATGGGGCTGGGGGCGCCGGCCCGCGCGGTATAGCCATCCCAGCGGATCAGGTCGCCGTCGCGGGTCACCAGACGCTGGCCGGCGGCCAGATACGGGCGCAGCCGCTCGGCCTCGACCGCCGAGGCCACCACGCCCACCTGGGACAGGCGGCGAGCCAGGGCCGGCGGCGCGGTGACGAAACGCGCCAGCGCATCGGCGCCCTCGGGCAGAGACGGCGCATTTTCCAGCGGCGGCAACGGCAGCCAATGCAGCGGCGCCGCGGGGTCGAGCGAGGCGTCGAGGTCGTCGCCCAACGCGGCGGCCAAGGCGGGCTCGTAGCCCCCGGCGGCGCTGATGACATCCAGCACCGGCGGATGATCGCCGGCCTTGCCCTGGGCCAGCACGTTGGCCAGGGCGTCGGCTTCGGCCTTGAGGCGCGAGCGCGCGGTGGACGCCGCCTGGAAGGCATCGCGCGCTGATTCGCGGGCGGCCAGCGCATGGACGCGCTTCTTGTCCCACTCCTCGGCCTCGGCGCGGCTTTCCTCAAGGTATTCCAGCGCCGATTCCAGATCCATCTCGGCGGCGGTCAGGTCGGCGCGATCCACGCCGTCCTGCTCGGCCTGGGCTTTTTGCGCCTCCACCTGCACCACACGGTCGCGCAGGCGGTCGCGACGGTTTTCCGCCTCGGTCAGGCGGCGCAGGGCGGCGGCGCGCTCGGCATCGGCGGCGGCAACCTCCTCCATCACCCGGGCCAGATTCTTTTCCACCTCGGCGACGCCGGCGGCGGCGGCCTCCACCGCCTCGTCAGCAGAGGCGCGGGCTTCGTCCTCGCCGTCGGCGGCGGCGCGAATGGCGTCCTCTTCCGCGGCCAGGCGCTCGACCGCGCCTTCCGCGTCGGCGGCGCGGGCATGTTCCTTCTGCAGGTCGCCCGCCGCCTGAGCCAGCCGCGATTCCAGGTCGCGGCGGGTTTCGGCCAGCCGCCCTTCCTCGCTTTCCAACTGCTCGCGTTCCACCAGCAAACGCTGAAAGGCGCCCTGCACCTCGGCGTCGCGGCGGCGCAGCTCGGGCATGCCGGCGGCGGTTTCGGCCTGACGGGTGGCGGCCAGCGCCGCCAGTTCGGTGGCTTCCTCGACCCGCAGGTCGGCTTCCTTCATGGCGGCACGGGCGGCGTCGATGGTCGCCAGGGCTTCCAGCCATTGCAGATACAGAAGCTGCGCCTCGATGGATTTGATCTGCTCGGAAATGGTGCGATAGCGCGCCGCTTGCCGCGCCTGGCGCTGCAGGCTTTTCAGCTGCTCGTCCAGGGTGGCGAGCACGTCGTCGAGACGTTCGAGATTGCCCTCGGCGTTCTTGAGGCGCAGTTCCGCCTCGTGCCGACGGGAATACAGGCCCGAGATGCCCGCTGCTTCTTCCAGCAAACCTCGCCGCTCGGACGGCTTGGCGTTGATCAGCGCGCCGACACGGCCCTGGCTGACCAGACCCGACGAGCGGGCGCCGGTGGCGGCGTCGGCGAACAGCAATTGCACGTCGCGGGCGCGGGTATCCTTGCCGTTGATGCGATAGGCGGAACCTTGACCGCGCTCGATCCGGCGGATGACCTCAAGCTCGTCCAGATCATATTGCGGCGGCGCGGCGCGGCGGGAATTGTCCAGCGACACCCCGACCTCGGCCAGATTGCGGGCCGGACGGTTCGAGGTGCCGCCAAAGATGACGTCGTCCATTTCGCCGCCGCGCATCTGGCGCGCCGACGTCTCGCCCATCACCCAGCGTAGCGCCTCGATCAGGTTCGACTTGCCGCATCCGTTGGGGCCGACCACCCCCGTCATGCCCGGCTCGATCAAAAGCTCGGTGGCATCGACGAAGGATTTGAACCCCGACAAACGCAGCTTGGTGAACTGTATCAAGACCCCCGCCCCCGGACCTGCAGCC
>DATGXU010000414.1:0-1780 GCA_035298685.1 Magnetospirillum sp.
GAAGGAGATGTCGTGGTTCGACAGGCCCAGGCGAATTTCATCGACCCCGGCCAAGGCGGGCGAGGCCGACAAGGCCAGAAGCGCGGCCAGCGCGGTGGTTGCTTTCATGCCCAGCACATGGAAGGCGACAGGCCATGCCGCCGCTGGCGTGAAGTCGCCCCTGGCATGGGGATAACCGCCCCGACGCAAAGCCCGGTCGCGCAACGGTAATATTGCAAACGGCGGAAAACCGCGCATCATGACTGCCCGCCCAACGGAAAGGCCCCTGCCATGAGCACCGTGCTGATATCCATATTCTGCCCCGACCGCACCGGCCTGATCGCCGCCATCAGCGAGCGTCTGTTCGAAGTGGGGGCCAATTTGGGCGACACCAGCTTCGCCATGCTGGGCAGCGGCGCGGAATTCACCTCGGTGTGCGACATTCCCGCCGACATCAGCGCCGAGGAATTGCACGCCGATCTGGCCTCGCTGCCGGAATTGCAGGGCGCCCGCGTGACCGTGCGGCCCTTCGAGATGGAAACCGCTGCCGGACCGCTGGGGCGGATCACCCATCGCATCGTGCTGTCGGGCGGCGACCGCCCCGGCCTGATCGCGCGGCTGTCCGAGGTGTTCGGTCAATTCAAGGCCAACATCGTCCGCCTGGATGCCCAGCGCGTCCCCGAACAGGGCCTGTACGTTACCCGCCTGTCGGTGGCCATTCCCGAACGCGCCGAGGCATGCCTGAACACGGTGTCGAACACCGCCGGCGAACTGAACCTGTCGTGCCATGTGGAGGAAGCCTAGGCTTCTCCCAAGCCGCTTTTAAAGCGCGCCGCAACTAGCTGTTTTTGCTAGCCATTGACGACCTCGCCCCCATTAGGGTGTAGCACCTGGCCACTCATGTACGACGAATCGTCCGAGGCCAGGAAGATGAAGGCGGGCGCCACCTCGTCGGGTTGGCCGACCCGCCCCAATGGCTGGCTCGACCCGAACTTTTCCACGTGTTCGGGGTCGAAGGTCGAGGGGATCAGCGGCGTCCAGATCGGCCCCGGCGCCACCGCGTTGACCCTGATCCCCTTGTCGACCAATCCCTGTGACAGCGACCGGGTAAAGGCGGTGATGGCGCCCTTGCTGGCCGAATAATCCAGCAGCGCGGGGTTGCCCTTGTAGGCGGTGATCGAGGTGGTGTTGATGATCGCCGCCCCCGGCCTAAGGTGGGGCAACGCCGCCTTGCTCAGATAGAACATGCCGAACACGTTGGTGCGGAACGTCCGCTCCAGTTGGGCGGCGCTAATGCCCTCCAGGCTTGCCTGCGGGTGCTGTTCGGCCGCGTTGTTGACGACGATGTCCAGCCGGCCAAAGGCCTGCACCGCCTTGTCAACCGCCTGTTGACAAAAGGACTCGTCGCCGACGTCGCCCGCGATCAGCAGGCACTTCCGCCCCTCGGCCTCCACGTGGCGTCGGGTTGTCTCGGCGTCGTCGTGTTCATCCAGGTAAACCACCGCCACGTCGGCGCCCTCCTTGGCGAAGCCGATGGCAACCGCCCGGCCGATCCCCGAATCGCCGCCGGTCACCAACGCGGCGCGTCCCAGCAGCTTGCCGGCTGCCCGGTAATCCGCCATTTCGGCGCGCGGCTTGGGCGTCATGGGCGGCTGCAGGCCCGGCTGGCGGTCCTGATGCTGGCGGGGCTGATGATCGGGCATGTCGGGCATGGCGGGCCTCCCATCGCTGGATGGGTCAGACGTGGCGCCGCCACCCCGATGCTCAAGAGGCCTTGGCCTTTGTCGCGCGCCCCTTCCCC
>DATGXU010000415.1:0-6882 GCA_035298685.1 Magnetospirillum sp.
CTGACCGCCGAGCACTTGGCGCGCGACACGGTAGCCGCGCACCCCACCGCATGCCGGCCCCATTTCTTCCTGGCCTCGCTGTTGGCCGATCAGGGCCGCCGCGTCGAGGCGTTGCCGCATTTCCTGGGCGCGGCCGCCGCCCAGGATGCCGGAGCCACCGCCCTGGGCCGCGCCTATTACGAAGCCGCCCATGCGGTGCAATGGGACGCCGCCGCCGCCGTCGCCCCCCGGCTGCAACAGGCTTTGGCCGCCGATCAGGCCAATCCCTTTCACCTGCTGATCACCCCGGCCCGCCCGGCCGAGCTGCGCGCCAACGCCGAAGCCACCTGCGCCACGGCGTGGCCGCGACGGCGGGCGCTGGCGGCGCCGGCCGAACCCAAGGCCCGCCTGCGGGTCGGCTATCTGTCGCCCGACTACCGCGACCATCCGGTCGGCCATCTGGTCGCCGACCTGTTCCGCCACCACGACCGCAGCCGCTTCGACGTGCGGCTTTACGGCCTGGGCGGCCACGATGCCAGCCAGGTCGGGCGCGACATTCGCGCCGCCGGCGACGGTTATACCTGCCTCGACCAGCACGGCGACCATGCCGCCGCCCGCAAGATCCGCGCCGACGGCATCGACGTGCTGATCGACCTGGGCGGCCACACCCGCCACAGCCGGCTGGGCATCCTGTCGTTCCGGCCCGCCCCGCTGCAGATGCACTATCTGGGCTTTCCCGGCACCACCGGGGCGCCTTTCGTCGATTACATCGTCGGCGATCCCTGGACCATTCCCCCCGAGCACGAACCCTTCTTCACGGAAAAGATCATCCGCCTGCCGCTGAGCTATCAGATCAATTCGCAGCGCCCGGCGCCGGCACCCGCCGACAAGGCGCGCTGGGGCCTCGATCCGGCGCAGGTGGTCTTTTGCTCGTTCAACCACGTCCGCAAGATCACCGCGCCGATGTTCGACGTCTGGTGCGACATCCTGGCCCGGGTGCCGGCCGGCATCCTGTGGGTGCTGATCGAGACCGAGCATCAGGGCGCGCTGCTGAAGGCACAGGCGGAACGGCGCGGCATCGCCCCCCAGCGCGTGCATCTGGCCCGCCGGTTGCCGCGCGCCGCCCATCTGGCCCGTCTGGCGGTGGCCGATTTGCATCTGGACACGCTGCCCTATAACGCCCACACCACCGCGTCCGATTGCCTGTGGGTGGGCTGCCCGCTGCTGACCACGCCGGGGCAAACCTTCGCCGGCCGCGTTTCCGCCGGACTGCTGGCGGCGGCGGGGCTACAGGATTGCATCGCCGCCGATCTCGACCAATATGGGCGTATGGCCAGCGCGCTGGGAAACGATCGCCCCGCGCTGGCGGCGCTGAAGGCCCGCACGGCACGGGCGCGCGACGGCGAGCTGTTCGATCCGGCGGCCTTTACCCGGCGGTTCGAGCGCGGGCTGTCGCAGGCGTGGGAGCGGGCGTCCAGCGGCGGCCAGCCGGCAAGCATGGACGTCGCCCGGTGAACCTGCACACATTCCGCTTCAAACTCTGAACTGCCTAGTTTAGTTTCCGATCATGCTGAAACCCTGCACCAACCGATCCTCGGCCAAACGCTCGGCCATTCTGGATGCCGCCCAGGCGTGCTTCCTCGAACACGGCTATGCCAACACCAGCATGGACATGGTCGCCGCCACCGCCGGGGTGTCCAAGGCCACCATCTACGCCCATTTCCAAAGCAAGGACGAACTGTTCGGCGCCATCATCCAGCGCCGCTGCGACGATCAGGCCGCCGGCCTGGGGGCACTGGCGGTGGACAACAGCCTGGACGCCCGCGCCGCCCTCACCGAGATCGCGCGCAAGCTGATGGCCCTGATGCTGCAGGACGAGGTGATGGGGATCTATCGTACCGTGGTGGCCGAATCGCCCCGCCATCCCGATCTGGCACGCGCTTACTCCGATGCCGGCCCGAAACGCGGCAAGGAACGTCTGGTGGAAATCCTGAACGGGCTGGTCAAGCGCGGGCTGCTGGACATGCCCGACACCTGGCAGGCCATGGACCAATTCGTCGGCATGCTGCGCGGCGAGGTGTTCCACCGTGCCCTGCTGGGGCTGCCGCCCAGCGACCTGACCGACATGGACCGCACCATCGAGGGCGCGGTCGACGTGATCCTGACGGCCTACGCCCCCAAGTGAGCGGCGCGGCGGGCCGACGGCCCGCCGACACTGGAACGGCCGTTAAGCATTCAAACCTTTCATCCCCTCGCCGGGATAGCGGTCGCCGGCGGCGGCCCCCGGCGGCAGGGCGGCGTTCAGGCGCGACACTTCGTCGGCCGACAGGCTGACCGAGGCGGCGCCCACGTTGTCTTCCAGATACTTGATCCGCTTGGTGCCGGGAATGGGCAGGATGTCGGGGCCCTGCGCCAGCAGCCAGGCCAGCGCCACCTGACCGGGCGTGCAGCCCTTGGCCGCCGCCAGCTCCCTGACCTTGTCCACCAGATGCAGGTTGGCATCCAGATTGCCGCCCTGGAAGCGCGGCGACATGCGGCGGAAATCATTCTCGGGCAGGTCGTCGGCCTTGGTGATGGCCCCGGTCAGCATGCCCCGGCCCAGCGGCGAATAGGCGACGAAGCCGATCCCCAATTCCCGGCAGGTGGGCAGCACCTCGGCCTCGGGATCGCGGGTCCACAGCGAATATTCGCTTTGCACCGCCGCGATGGGATGAACCGCATGGGCGCGGCGCAGGGTGGCCGCCGACACTTCCGACAGGCCCAGGGCGCGCACCTTGCCCTGTTTGACCAGTTCGGCCATGGCCCTCACCGTGTCCTCGATGGGAATGTCGGGGTTGCGGCGGTGGGCGTAATAAAGGTCGATGGTGTCGATCCCCAGCCGCTTCAGCGACGCCTCGCAGGCGCGGCGCACATAATCGGGGCTGGTGTCGACGGTGCGGGAATACTGGCCGGGCTCGCGCACGATGCCGAACTTGGTGGCAACCACCACCCGGTCGCGCTTGTCGGCAACAAAGCGGCCCAGCAGGGTTTCGTTGTGGCCGCTGCCGTACATGTCGGCGGTGTCGTAATGGGTCACCCCCAGGTCGAAGGCGCGGGCCAAGGTGGCCAGCGACTGCGCCTCGTCGGTCGGCCCATAGAACTCGCTCATGCCCATGCACCCCAGACCCAGGGCCGAGACGGTCAGTCCGCTGCCGCCAATCTTGCGCTGCTCCATGTTTCCATCTCCCGCGCCGAGCCCCGGCGCATTAAGCTGAGGGGAAGAACGTTGTAAACTACACCGTGCAGTGTACTTGCGGAGTCCATCCATGTCAAATCCCTGCTGCCCGCCCCGGGGCGACGCCAAGCGCCAGGCGGTTGTCGACGCCGCCCAGCGGATTTTCCTGGGCCAGGGATATGCCAGTGCCTCCATGGACGGCATCGCCGCCGAGGCCGCCGTCTCCAAGCGCACGGTCTATAATCATTTCGCCAGCAAGCGCGAACTGTTCCAGGCGGTGGTCACCCGCCTCTACGCCGGATTGAACGAGGCGGAACGCGGCGGGTTGCCGGAAAACGATCCGCCCGAACTGGTGCTGCCCCGATTCGCCGCCGAGGTGCTGGCCCATATGCGCCGGCCCGAGATCACCGGCCTGATCCGCCTGATCATCGCCGAACAGCCGCGCTTTCCCGAGTTGGGCCTGGCGCTGCACACCGGCGGCAAGGGACCGGCGGTGGCGTTGCTGGAACGTTATCTGGCCGCCCAGCACCGCCTGGGCCGGCTGGTGGTGCCCGACCCTTGGCTGGCCTCGGCCCAGTTCCTGGGGGGCGTCAAGGAAGCCGCCTTCTGGCCGGCGCTGCTGGGGCTGCCGGTGGCGGAGGACGGGCATGCCATCAAGGCGGCGGTGCGCGGCTTCCTGCTGGCGCACCGCCCTTAGACCCTATGTTCGCGGCCTGAAACGGCTGGCGGCCCGTCCCACGGCATGTCCCAATCGAGGGTTGCGCCGGACTGGCCGGCGCCGAGCCTCAGACATGGGGGACGGGCCGGATGAACGATATCATCTTCGTGGGATTGGATGTCCATAAGGCCACGATTGCGGTTGCCGTGGCCGAAGGGGCGCGCGGCGGCGAGGTGCGCCAACTGGGAGCCATCCCGAACCGCGCCGATCAGATCGCCAAGCTGGTGGAAAAGCTCGGCAAGGGCGGGCGACGGCTGAATTTCTGCTACGAAGCCGGCCCCTGCGGCTACGGTCTGCACCGGCAGCTGACGGCCTTGGGGCACGAGTGCATGGTGGTGGCGCCATCGCTGATCCCGATGAAGGCGGGGGACCGGGTCAAGACGGACCGCCGCGACGCGGTGATGCTGGCCAAGCTGCACCGGGCCGGTGAATTGACGGCGGTGTGGGTGCCGGATGCCGCCCATGAGGGGATGCGCGATCTGATCCGGGCGCGGGCCACGGCGGTGCGGGTGCTCGGCAAGGCGCGCCAGCATCTTCAGGGCTTTCTGTTGCGGCACGGCCGCGTTTACGCCGGCAAGAGAGGCTGGACCTTGGCCTACCGGCGCTGGCTGACCTCGGTGCGCTTCGACCACCCGGCCCAGCAGGTGGTGCTGCAGGACTATATCCACGCCGTGGCCGATGGCGAGGCGCGGGTCGCCCGCTTGACCCGGCAGATCGAGGACCTTGTGCCGCAATGGTCGATGGCGCCGGTGGTCGAGGCTTTGCAGGCCATGCGCGGTGTCGCGTTCATCGTCGCGGTGACGGTGGCCGCCGAGGTTGGCGACTTCTCTCGCTTCGACAATCCGCGCCAGTTGATGGCCTATCTCGGCTTGGTGCCGTCGGAGCATTCCAGCGGCGCCACGGTGCGCCGTGGCGGCATCACCAAGGCCGGCAACGCTCTGGCCAGGCGGGCGCTGATCGAAGGAGCCTGGACCTATCGTATGCAGGCCCGCGTCAGCCGCAAGCTGCACGACCGCATCGAGACGCTGCCCCAGGCCATCCGCGACATCGCCTGGAAAGCCCAGGTCCGGCTGTGCGCCCGCTATCGCCGGCTGGCGGCGGCGGGCAAAGCCAAGGTGGTGGTGACGACCGCCATCGCCCGCGAGATGGTGGGCTTCCTGTGGGCGATTGCTCGGCAGGTGGAGATGAGACCGGCCGCCTGACACCCGCTGGCCGACCATATCGGTGCCCATGGCTGGAGGTGGGGTGCGGTGGGGAAACCTCGTGCCCTGCTATGAGCCGGCTCTGCCGACGCTCGCCCTTTAGACCGAGGCAGCCCCAAGACGAAACCACGGTCATGCGGTAACCAACCCGCGCATGAGAGCTTGCTCAACCGTCGTCTTTGGCCCCGCCTCCTGCCTTGGGCATCGCCGGAAAACAGCGCCTGGGCACAGCCAGAAGGGGGATGCTTGCCCACAACCCTTGACAGCGAACATGAGAGCAGGGTGCGGAAAAACTCGGCCTGCGGCCCCGTTCGCCCCTTTCGTCATGGCCGTGCTTGACACGGCCATCCACGCGGTTCCGCATGAATGTCATTTGGAAACAATGGGATAGGCGGCGATGCGTGGATGCGCGGGTCAAGCCCGCGCATGACGAGAATGAGGACGGAAGTCGCAAAAGGCGTTTTTCCGCAGCCTGTTGAGGGCGCCTAGCCCAGGATCGCCCAGCCGGTGATCAACTGGCACAGGCCGGGACTGATCGCCACCAGGGCGTCGCGCAGGAATTCGGCCGCCGGCAGCCGCGCCAGACGCCTTACCATGGCAGGGTCTCGACGGTGCGCTGGGCCGCCGGCGCCTGGATGGTGAAGTGGGTGCAGCCGCTGGGCTGGGCGCTTGCCCCCTCCAGCAGCGCCAGGGCATGGCAGCAGCGTTCGAACCAGAAACGGCAGTCGTGGCAATGCGCGGCTGAGGCGGTGCGCTGGGGGTGCTGCGATTGTGCCATGGTCGTTCCCGTTATTATTGCGGGAAGAGAATTACCCCTCACGGCAGTGCGGTCAATAAGTGGCACCCTGTGCGCATTTATGAAATGTTAACACTTGTGCCGCGCTGGCCCGCCCGGATTTGAGGTGTCGGCCCCATGCGGGATTCGCCAAACCGGCACAAACCCTTGGGCCTACAAAACGCCACAAAAAGTCACGGTGAACTATATCTTAGGTATGGGGTGGGGCGACTAACGCCCCTCCAGCACCGCCAGGGCGGTTTCGGGGTCCAGCCGGGCATCCAACCAACTGACGCCCCAGTGCAGATGCGGGCCGGTGGCGCGCCCCGAGGCGCCCACGGCGCCGATGGTCTGTCCCCGCGTCACCCGCGCGCCCTCAAGCACATCCAGCCGCGACAGATGGGCGTACACGCTTTGCAGGCCCAGGCCGTGGTCGATCATCACGGTCTTGCCGGTGAAGAACATGTCGGGATGGGCCAGGGTTACCACGCCGTCGGCGATGGCGCGCACGGGCGCGCCGGCGGGGGCGGCGATGTCGGTGCCGGAATGGGGGGCGCGGGCTTCGCCGTTCAACACCCGCTGGCTGCCGAACACGCCCGAGACCGGGCCGTCGGCCGGGCTGACCACGCCGCCCAGGAACAACGGCTCCAGGGTGATTACGGCGCGGCGGGCGGCCACCAGCTCGTTTTCCGCCTTGATGCGGGCCAGTTCGGCGGGGTCTGGGGTGACCTTGGCCGGCGGCAGGCCTTCGATGCGCTGCACCTTCCAGGCGCGGCGTGTTACCGCCAGCGGCTGGCGCATGCCGTCGACCTCGAGCATCACCTGTTCGGCGGCATCGCGGCCGAACCCCAGGGCAAAGCGGCCTTGGGAATCCACCGGTACCGCGCGGCCGTCAAGCCGCACCTCGGCCCCCGGCCGCGCCTGACCCAACGCCAGCCCGCCTTGTTCCAGCTTGCCGGTCAACTCCACCGCTTCCGCCGCCCCCGTCAACGTC
>DATGXU010000416.1:0-1507 GCA_035298685.1 Magnetospirillum sp.
GTGCCGCC
This sequence comes from Magnetospirillum sp., assembly GCA_035298685.1. Lineage (GTDB taxonomy): Bacteria > Pseudomonadota > Alphaproteobacteria > Rhodospirillales > Magnetospirillaceae > Magnetospirillum. The sequence goes on from DATGXU010000416.1 coordinate 9, forward strand.
ACCGAGGTCGAGATGAAGGAGAAGAAGGCCCGCGTCGAAGATGCGCTGCACGCCACGCGTGCCGCCGTCGAGGAAGGCATCGTCGCCGGTGGCGGCGTGGCCCTGCTGCGCGCCCGCCAGGCTGCCGGCACCATCAAGGGTGACAACCACGACCAGGAAGCCGGCATCAAGATCGTGCTGCGCGCGATCGAGCAGCCGCTGCGCGAGATCGTGGCCAACGCCGGCGACGAGCCGAGCGTCGTCGTCAACGCCGTGCTGAACGGCAAGGGCAACTACGGCTACAACGCCGCCAACGGCACCTATGGCGACATGATCGACATGGGCATCCTGGACCCGACCAAGGTCACCCGCACCGCGCTGCAGAACGCCTCCTCCGTGGCCGGCCTGATGCTGACCACCGCATGCATGGTGGCCGAGCTGCCGGAAGACAAGCCGGCTGCAGGCATGGGCGGCGACATGGGCGGCATGGGTGGTATGGGCGGCATGATGTAATTAGCCGCACCATCGTTTCACTGCAACAAAACAAACCCCGCGCAACGCGGGGTTTGTCATTTGGCGCAATCCAGGTATAATGCGCGGCTTCTCGATTGGCGGCAGTTGCGTCAACCGGAACAGATGGCTCGGTAGCTCAGTTGGTAGAGCAGCGGATTGAAAATCCGCGTGTCGGTGGTTCGATTCCGCCCCGAGCCACCAAGATAATCAAGGCCTGCAGAAATGCAGGCCTTTTTGTTTGCCGTCGCCCCGCATCAGAAGGGCAAAAACAGGGCGGTCGCCATCGACTGCATCACTCGCGTCACCGCGCGGTCCGACTTCTCCGCCAGAGCCAATGCAAACAGGTCGAGGCGCCCGATGATCTTGCCGAATTCCCGCTCGAAACTGAGATTGCGGTCGGTGTCATTGGCCTCGTTGCTCAGCAGCAATAGCTGACCATATTCATCGCGGGCATTGGAGAGCTTCCACACCGCGATCTCGATGTTCCGAGCCACGTTGTAGATCGCCTGCGGATCGATGCTGTCCGTGAAATAGAACTCCGTCTTGCCGCCGTGAGCCTTGACCAGCATCGTTTGCAGACCCACGACCAGCGAGAGTACGCGATCACCCGTGAAATCGGCTCGCAAAGCCTGATGGATCGCATCCACTCCCTGCAATTCGTTGATTTCCCTGAAACGCCAGTCGCTCCGGCTGTCGAATACGGAGCCGACCCACCCCTCCGCCTCTCCCGCGCTGCTTTTCCTGAGTTCGCGCGGATTGCGCTTGTACAGCTTCAGCATCAACGAGCGCAAGCTGGCGGTGTTCTCGCGCATCTCGACATCGGCGAACCGGTCCATATCCATCTTCGCCAATTGGCCGATTGGATTCGGATCGCCTCCCGGGGCTGCTTTTGCAGCGGATGCGGAGGGCGGAGCAGCGCATCCCGCCAGCCCCAAGAGCAGTACGATGAAGATGGCGTGCCCGACGCAGGCGGGAACGCTACCGGACGGCTTCGATGCTGGATTATT
>DATGXU010000417.1:0-5413 GCA_035298685.1 Magnetospirillum sp.
CCCGACGCGCGCCCAAGCACCGGCTTGCTGATGAACAGGCGGTCGTTGGCCGCCTTCTGGTGAACGGCGAAATGTTCGCGGTCGGAAAGATCGACGGCGGCGAACCCGGGAACCGTGCTGTCGGCAAGGATGCCGTCGGGACCGATCAGCGCCAGCTGCACGGACACGTTGCGCAGGATGGCCGAGCGGGCCACCATGTCCTTCAGCCGAAACGCGGCGGGATCTTCCTCGTAGGCGGCCTCGATGTACAAAAGCGCCTGATCGAGCCCGGCAACGGTGCGGCGGATATGCTCCTCGAACGCGCGCGCCAGATTGGCGTTGTCGGCCTCGGCCTGCGCCAGCACGCGGTTGCGCTCGCGCCCCAGGTCCCAGGCCAGACCCAGCCACAGCAGCGCCAGGATCAGAATGCCAAACGCCGCGACGGCGCTTCCGGCATTCAACCTGGACAACACTGCACGCGGCATTTCAACCCCCAGCTTTCCACGCTGTCCGACCCACCGACGACTTCAATCCGTTGGCAGCTGCCGTTTTTCCGTTTCTTGAACGGAAGCGGCGGCCGAAAAGGAAAAATGTCTGCCGTGGTGGCCCTGATCTGATGCTTGTTTTTTATCAACTCCCTTTCAATAGAATACCGGTTGTGATTGAATTCGACTGAAATGCCGTGTGAACGGAATGTAAATTTTGCGGTGCGAAGGAGAAACCATTGTCCGGCGCTAAAGCTCATGTGCTGATCGTCGAGGACGAACCGGTCACCAGAGGCAAACTGGCTGCCCATCTGGTTTCCGAGGGCTTCCAGGTGAGCGAGGCGGCTGACGCCCGCGACATGCGCACCATCGTGTCGCGTACGGTTCCCGACGTCGTCCTGCTGGATATCAACCTGCCCGACGAAAGCGGCTTGATCCTGGCCCGCGACCTGCGTGCCAAGTCGTCGGTGGGCATCATCCTGGTCACCGCCCGCCAGGACGAGACCGATCGCATCGTCGGGCTGGAACTGGGCGCCGACGACTACATCACCAAGCCGTTCAACCCCCGCGAACTGGCGGTGCGGGTGCGCAATCTGATCCGCCGCGTCGCCCCCAGCATGGCGGCCGAACGTTCGGCCAGCGGCGTCTATGGCTTCGCCGGCTGGAAGCTGGATTGCGACGCCCGCCAATTGTTGTCGCCAGAGGGCGAAAGCGTGCGGCTGACCCGCGGCGAGTTCGACGTGCTGGCGGCGTTGGCCCGCAACGCCGGGCGGGCGCTGACCCGCGACCAGTTGCTTGACCTGACCCAGCATGACGGCGAGGCGGTGATCGACCGCACCATCGACGTTCTGGTCGGCCGCCTGCGCCGCAAGATCGAGGTGGACCCCAAGCATCCGGCGATCATTGTCACCGTGCACGGCATCGGCTATCGGCTGGTGGCCGGCTGAGGATGCGGACGGGCGGCCATGGACTGGGCCGCCCGCCTTACTCCACCACCTCGGACAACGCCTTCAGCGAGCGTTCCCACAAATCGTTCAGCGCCAGCACTTGCGCCACGGCAGCGGCGTCGCCGGCGCGCGCCATGTTTTCCACGGCACGGCAGCGTTCGTTCAGCGCGATCAGCTGCAGGCTGGCCGAGGCCGAGGCGACCCGGTGCACGCTGCCGGCCAGCTTTTCCAGATCTCCGGCCTGGCCATGCTGGGCCGCCTGCTCCAGGTCCTTGGCCGACGACGTGCGGAACAGGTCGACCAGCCCGCGCATGCGGTCGCGCCCCAAATCCTTGAGATCGGCCAGCAGATCGGGCAAAGCCAGCAGCGTCGGCTCGGGCCCGGCCGAACGAGCGGTGTCGGCCGGTGCCGCCACATGGTTATCCAGCAGGCGCATCACGTCCTCCGCTCGGAAAGGCTTCGCGAGACAGCCGTTCAGCCCGGCGTCGCGCCACAGGCGCCCGTCCTGTTCGGTCGGGTTGGCGGTCAGCAGCCATAGCGGCGTGCCTGCCGCTGCGCCGCCCAGGGCACGGATACGGCGGGCGGTTTCCAGACCGTCGATCCCCGGCATGTGCATGTCCAGCAGCACCAGATGATAGCCGCCTGTGCGCATGGCTTCGACGGCGGCCAAGCCGTCCTCGACGGTGGTGACGCGGTGGCCGTGGCGTTCCAGCAGACCGGCGCCCACCTCGCGGTTCACCGCGTTGTCGTCCACCAGCAGCACGTGGCAGACCAGGCTGGGCGCCGCGGTGACCGCCGGTGCGGCGGCGCTGGGGGCGTCGGCGGCCGGCAGGGCCAGCACGAACCAGAACGAGCTGCCGGTGCCGTCCTGGCTGTCATAGCCGATGTCGCCGCCCATCAGGGTGACCAGCCGCTTGCAGATGGCCAGACCCAGCCCGGTGCCGCCGAAGCGGCGGGTGATCGAGCTGTCGGCCTGCCAGAATTCGGTGAACAGCCCGTCACGGGCCTCCTCGGGAATGCCGATGCCGGTGTCCGACACGGCGAAGCGCAGGGCCACCCGGCCGTCGGCCAGGGTTTCCAGCGACTCGACGGATATGGTGACACCGCCGCGTTCGGTGAACTTGATGGCGTTGCCCACCAGATTGAGCAGGATCTGGCGCAGACGCAGGGGATCGCCGGTGACGAAGGCGGGCACGTCCGGCCCGAACCGGCAGCCCAGGATCAGCCCTTTCTCGGCGGCGCGCGGCGCCATCATCAGCCGCAATTCGTCGACCAGATCGACCACGTCGAACGACACCGCCTCGAGCGTCAGGCCGTCGGCGTCCAGACGCGAGAAATCCAGGATGTCGTTGACCAATCCCAGCAGCAGCTCGCCCGAACTGACCACCGTTTCGGCGAAGGTTCGCTGCTTGATGTCCAGCGGGGTGTCCAGCAACAGCCGCGCCATGCCCAGAATGCCGTTCAGCGGCGTCCGCACCTCGTGCCCCACGGTGGCAAGGAACACCGACTTGGCATGGGCCGCCAGCTCGGCGCGGTCGCGCGCTTCCTTCAAGGCGCGCTCGGCCGCCTTGCGCTCGATGGCGTAGCGGACCACGCGGGCCAACATCAATCCGTCGCTGTTGCCCTTGACCAGATAATCCTGGGCGCCATGCTTCAGCGCGTCGATGGCCTGGGCGTCGTCGTCGTTGCCGGTCAGCACCACCACCGGCAGATGGGGCGCCGCCTGGGTCAGCGCCGTCAGGGTGGACAAACCCGCCGAGTCCGGCAGCGACAGGTCCGCCAGCACCACATCGACGTTGCCCTGGACCAGCCGCTGGGTGGCCTGGTGCAGGCGACCGACGATTTCCACGACGAACTGGGTGCTGGTGATGCGGCGCAGCATGCGCTCGACCAGCCGGGCGTCGGCGGGATCGTCTTCCAGCAGCAGAACGCGAATGGTTTCGGTCATGGCGTGGGCGGCAGATGGGCCACGCGCAGCCAGTAATCCTGGATTCCGTGGATGGCCTGGGTGAAGTCTTCCACATCCATGGGCTTGGACACGAACGAATTGGCGCCCAGGTTGTAGGCCTTGGCGATGTCGCGTTCCGCCGTCGAGGTGGACAGGATCACCACCGGAATGCCGCGCAGGGCATTGTCGCCCTTCATTTCCTCAAGGATCTCGTGGCCCGAACGGCCGGGCAGGTTCAGATCCATCAGAATCAGGTGCGGCCGAGGTGCCTGTGCGTAATCGCCGCCCTGGCGGCGCAGGAAGGCCATGGTTTCGCGGCTGTTCTTCACATGGTGCAGGGTGACGGGATAGCGCCCCCGGCGTAGGGCGATCCTGACCAGCCCGGCGTCGCCCAGATCGTCCTCGACCAGCAGGATATGGAAGGTGTGTTCGGCCCAGTCCACCATATGCGGCTATTCCCGTCCGGCTATGGGCTCAAGCTGCCTGCGCATCTTGGGCCAGGTAAAATGAAAGACCGTGCCGACCGTGGCCGCCGGCTCTATCCAGATGGAGCCGCCCTGGCGTTCCACAACCTTGCGGCAGATGGCAAGGCCGATGCCCGTGCCTTCATATTCGTCGCGGGCATGCAGACGCTGGAAAATACCGAACACCCGCTCGGAATGTTCGGGTGGAATGCCGATGCCGTTATCGGCCACACGGAACTCCCAATAATCGCCAAGGTCATTCAAGCTGACCACCACCTCGGGGCGGCGGTCGGGCGAGCGATATTTCACCGCGTTGCCGATCAGGTTCTGGAACAGCCGGGTCAGCTCGCCCGTGTCGCCCAGTACCACCGGCATCTTGGCGGGCAGCGACAGATGGGCACCGGCTTCGTCGATCTCGCTTTGCAGGTCCATTACCGCCAGGTCGGCGGCGCGGCCGGTGTCGACCGGCTGGTCGGTGCTTGCCCGGCCGACACGCGAATAGGCCAGAAGGTCGGTGATCAGCGCGTCCATGCGGCGCACGCCATCGCGGATGAAGTCCATGAACTCGCGGGTTTCCGGGTCCAGCTTGTCCTCGAGCCCTTCCTCGATCAGCGTCACATAGCTGCGTACCGTGCGCAGCGGCTGACGAAGATCGTGCGAGGCCACATAGGCGAACTGCTCGAGTTCCTCGTTGGAGCGGCGCAGCTCCAGCACCAAATCGTCCAGCTTCTGTTCCAGGTGCTTGCGGCCGGTGATGTCTTGAATGGTGACGTCCATCCGGGTCGGCAGCATGCCCGGGCCGAAAGCCACCTCGGCGCGGAACTGGCCGAAACGTTCCTGCCCGTCGGTGCGCACCAGCCGGATGTCCTCGACCACGCGGCCGTCTCCGTCGCCGGCCAGGGCGGCGTCCAGCGCCGCGTTCAACCGCTCGCGGTCGCCTGGGTGGATGCGGCGGAAAAGCGTGGCGCGACTGGGCTCCTCGGCACCGGGCACCATGCCCAGCAAGGCGTGAAACTGGTCAGACCACACATGCCGCCCCGTGGTCAGCTCCCAGGTGGCGCTGCCCACCTGGGCAACACGCTCGGCATTGGACAGCAGGGTCTGGCTGCGCCGTTCCAGATCCTGATAGGCGGTATCCAGGCGGCCCACCATGCCGGCGAAGGCGGCGCCCAGGCGGGCGATCTCGTCGTCGCCGTCGATGACGAAGGCGCTGCGCTCGCCCGAACCCGGCCGATAGGCGGTGGCGGCCTCGGCCAGGCTCGACAGCGCCCGGGTCAGGCGCTGCCCCAACAGGGCGGCGAAGATCAGCACCAGCAGGGTACTGACCGCGCCGATGGCCAGGAACGTGGTGGTCAGCCGGTGCAGCGAGGTATCCAGCGTCTCGCGCTCGGCCCCGATGCGGATGAACAGCTGGATCACCGACAATTGCGGCCCCAGCGGCACCGCCACCTCGGCCACCATGGGGTTGCGTTCGGGGTCCAGCCCGTCGCCCAGCGGCGCCGAGAACGACCGCCCGTCGGCTTCGATGCGCAGTTCGCCGCTGACCGAGCCCGCCTGTTGCGCGGCGCGGCGCGCCAATTCGTTGAGGGT
>DATGXU010000418.1:0-6397 GCA_035298685.1 Magnetospirillum sp.
CGGTCGCCATCCTGTCCTTCGGCGCCGGCCTGGGCGACTGCCTGGAAGCCGCCGATCTGCTAGCCCGCGCCCATATCGCCGCCACCGTGGCCGACGCCCGCTTCGCCAAGCCGCTGGACGCCGCCCTGGTGGCGCGGCTGGCGCGCGGCCATTCGCTGCTGGTGACGGTGGAACACGGCAGCACCGGCGGCTTTTCCGCCCAGGTGCTGACCACCCTGGCCCGCACCGGCATTCATTGCCCGGTGCTGCCGCTGACCCTGCCCGACCGCTTCGTCGATCACGGCACCCCGATGGAGCAGGCCGAGGAATGCGGGCTGACCGCCGAAGGCATCGTGCGGGCCATCGGCGAACGGCTGGCGGCAAGGGGCGACGGCAGAAGCTAGCCTTCGCCGCCGCCATCGGCTAAACCTGCGACAAAGCACACCGCATTCGGGGTTTACGCCATGCCTTCCTTCGACATCGTTTCCAAGACCGATATGGCCGAAGTGGACAACGCCATCGCCGGCATTCAGCGCGAGATCGGCACCCGCTTCGACTTCAAGGGCTCGAAATGCTCGCTGGAGCGCAAGGAACAGGTGATCACCGTGGTCGCCGACAACGACAGCCGGCTCGAGCTGATGCACGATTTCCTGCGCACCTATTTCACCCGCCGCAAGGTCGATCCGCGCTGCCTGGATTTCTCGGCCACGCCGCAAAAGGCGTCGGGCGACACCCTGCGCCACGAGATCACCGTCAAGCAGGGCATCGACCAGACCGTCGCCAAGACCCTGATCAAGGAGATCAAGGACAGCAAGATCAAGGTGCAAGCCTCGATCCAGGGCGACGAAGTGCGCGTGACCGGCAAGAAGCGCGACGAACTGCAGGACGTGATCGCGCTGTGCAAGAAGCTGGAAGTCGACCTGCCGCTGCAGTTCCAGAACTTCCGCGACTGAGTTTCCGACGGAACAGCGGCCCCGCCGGGGCCGCTATTTCTTGCCCAGCCACTTGGTGGTCAGCTTGTCCAACTCGCGGCTGTTGTACAGATCGACGCACTTCATGGTGTTGAACGGCGACGGCACCGAGCCGGCATATTGGCGGTCGGCGAATTGCTGCGCCAGCGCGTGCAGCTGCTCGTAGGCCTGGATGGGCTGGTGGCCGAATTCCAGATAGGCGGCGGCGGTGGCGTTGGCGTCGTCGCGCGCGTCCTGGGTGGTGGCGATGATGGCCAGGCAGTTGCTGAGCGCCCAGTTCTTCATCAGCACCTTTTGCGAATATTTGGGCGCCATGGGCTCGGTTCCATGGTCCGAGGCCTGGGCCGGCACGCCGGCAAGCAAAAGAATGCCGCCCAGGCAAGCCAACAATCCGCGCATCACCAAGCCCCCCTTCCGCCAAAGCCCTCGGGCACAGCATAGCAGACCGCGCCCATCATTGCAGCGCAACGGCCAAGCCCCCACATCTGGCGGGTGACCGAACAGGGGACGACCATGCCGCAAGGCGACGACAAGGATCTTCGCGCCCGCGTCAAGCTGCTGGGCAGCATGCTGGGCGACGTGCTGCACCAGCAGGAACGCGGCGAGGTGCTGGAAACGGTTGAGACCCTGCGCAAGGGCTTCATCGAATTGCGCCAGCGCGAGGACCCGGCCAAGCGGCAGCGGCTGATGGACCTGATCAACAGCCTGCACCCCGACCTGCTGTCCCATGTGGTGCGGGCGTTTTCCATGTACTTCCTGCTGGCCAACATCGCCGAGGAGGACGGCGCCCATCAGGACCGCCGCCGCCGGGTGCAGCGGGGCGAACGGCTGTGGTACGGATCGTTCGACCACACCCTGCACGGCCTTCAAGAGGAAGGCGTCACCGCCGACCAGCTGGCGCTGCTGCTGCAATCCTTGCGCTATCAGCCGGTATTCACCGCCCACCCCACCGAGGCCAAACGGCGCACCGTGCTGGAGGTGCAGCGCCGCCTGGACGTGCTGACCAAGCGCCTTGACGCGGCGCCGTCCGGCCCCGAGCGGGCCGAGGTCGAGCAGGCGCTGCGCAATCAGATTCAGGTCCTGTGGAAGACCGACGAGGTGCGGGTGAACCGCCCCCGGGTCGAGGACGAGATCAAGAACGGCCTGTTCTATTTCCGCGAAACCCTGTTCGACACCGTGCCGCGCCTGCACCGCAACCTGGAACGGGCGCTGCGGTCCGCCTATGGCCCCGAGGCGGTGGGCGCGGTGCCGCCGCTGTTGCGGTTCGGGTCGTGGATCGGCGGCGACCGCGACGGCAATCCCTTCGTCACCCACGACGTCACCCGGCTGGCACTGCGGCTGCAATCGCGCGAGGTCCTGAAACGCTATCGCCGCCGCATCGAACAGCTGGCGCTGGAATTGACCCACTCCTCGACCCTGGTGACGCCGTCGGCGGAGTTCACCCAAGCCCTGGCAGCGGATACCGACGTCATCGACGGCGTGCTGGCGGGCAACCCGCACCGCTATGCCCAAGAGCCCTATCGGCTGAAGCTGCACGTCATTCATTACCGCCTGGGCCGGCAACTGGCCCGGTTGGAGGCACAGCTGGAAGGCCGCGCCGATCCCGGCACCGCCGGCTGCTATGCCTCGGAAGCCGATTTCATCACCGACCTGGAAATCATCAGCCGCTCGCTGGCCAGCCACGGCGACGCCAATCTGGCCGAAGACGGCCTGAAGGATCTGATCCTGCAGGCCCGCACCTTCGGCTTCTTCCTGGCGCAGTTGGACATCCGCCAGGAATCCGGCCGTCACACCCAGGCGGTGGCCGAACTGTTCGACCTGGCCCCCAACCTGCCCGATTACCGCGCGCTCGACGAAGCCGGGCGGGTGCGGGTGCTGGACGAATTGCTGTCCCATGGCGGCACGCCGCTGCTGTTCGCGGATGAATTGTCCGCCGACACCCGCGAGATTCTGGACGTGCTGGCAGCGGTGCGCGAGCTGCGGGCGGAAATCAGCCCCCAGGCGTTCGGGTCGTACGTGATTTCCATGACCCACCAGGCCAGCAACGTGCTGGAGGTGCTGTTCCTGTGCGGCTTTGCCGGGCTGGCGGGGCGGCGGGTGGATGGTTCGTGGCATTGCGCGCTGAAGGTGGCGCCGCTGTTCGAGACCATCGACGACCTGAGCCGCATCCGCCCGGTGCTGGAAACCTTGCTGGACCTGCCGTCCTATCGCGCCCTGCTGGCGGCGTCGGGCGATGTGCAGGAAGTGATGCTGGGCTATTCGGATTCGTGCAAGGACGGCGGCATCCTGGCCTCCAGCTGGGGGCTGTACAACGCGCAGAAGGAAATCGCCCAGACCACCGCCGCCCGTGGCCTCAAGGCCCGCGTGTTCCATGGCCGCGGCGGCACGGTGGGGCGCGGCGGCGGCCCCACCCACGACGCCATTCTGTCGCAGCCGCCCGGCACCCTGGCGGGCGACATCAAGTTCACCGAACAGGGCGAGGTGCTGTCGGCCAAGTACGCCAATCCGGAAACGGCGGTGTACGAACTGACCATGGGCCTGACCGGGCTGATGAAGGCGTCGTGCGGCATCGCCTTCGCCTGTGCCATCGACCGTTCCGAATTCATGGCGGTGATGGCCGAGGTGGCCCGCCTGGGCGAGGTCGCCTATCGCGACCTGACCGACCACACCCCCAGCTTCATCGACTATTTCTACGAGGCGACGCCGGTTTCCGAGATCGGCCTGCTCAACATGGGCTCGCGCCCATCGCACCGGGCCAAGGGCGACCGCTCGAAATATTCCGTGCGCGCCATTCCGTGGGTGTTCGGCTGGGGCCAGTCGCGGCAGACCATCCCCGCCTGGTATGGGCTGGGCAGCGCGCTCGAGGGCTGGTGCGGGCGCGATGCCGGCCGGCTGGAGACGCTACGGCAAATGGCGCGCGAATGGCCGTTCTTCCGCGCGCTTCTGGCCAACATCGCCATGTCGCTCAGCAAGTGCGAAATGTCCATCGCCCGCGAATATGCCCGCCTGTGCGAGGACAGGGACGACGCCGAGATGGTGTTCGCCCGCATCAAGGGCGAATACCAGCTGACCGTGGAATGGGTGCTGCGGCTGTTCGAGCTACCCAGCCTGCTGGCCGACAATTCGCGGCTGGCGCTGTCGCTGGCCCGGCGCAACCCGTATCTGGACCCGCTGAACCACATCCAGATCGCGGCGCTCAGGCGATACCGCGCCCTGGCCGCCGACGACCCCCAGCGCACGGAATGGTTGGCACCGCTGCTGCGATCCATCAACGCCTTGGCGCAGGGGCTGCGCAACACCGGCTAAAAACCGCACTCGGTTTCCGCATGGGTGCGTAGCGCACAGGTCATACCTTTCCGCACGCCAGCCAAAACTTTATGCATATCGCTTAGTTATGGGGCGGCTTATCCGAGCCACCTGCACACAACATGTGCAAACGCCACATGTTTTGCCTGCCACCCTATCGGGCAGTCGGGCGAAGACCTGATTGCCGGCCCTATCCCGCGGTGCACAATCCCCTTGTTTCGTCAGCCCACAGGGCCGGTTCGGCAGGGATGGCAAATGGTCACATGCCGTTTTCCGGCCATTCACGGCGCAACTGAATTGCATTCGCACAATCCAGCCATAGTGCGCACCATGGCGGTCAAGGTCGGAGATCGGAAATGGGGCGATTGAGGAACTGTACTTTAGGGACCCTGATGAAAACGGCTCTCGCGGCCATCGGGCTGGGATTGATGGCCGTGGTCGCCATCTTCCTGGTCGGCCTGCAGGAGCTGAAGATCAAGGGGCCGCTTTATACGGACATCGTCGCCGGCAAGGATCTGGTGGCCGACATCCTGCCGCCGCCCGCCTATGTGATCGAAAGCTACCTGAACACGGCGTTGCTGTTGCGCGCCGACACCGCCGCCGACCGCGACCAGCTGATCTCGGCCCTGGCCCAGGGCGAAAAGGATTTCCGCACCCGCATCGCCGTCTGGCGCGCCAGCCCCCAGGCCCATAGCGCCGCCCGTGCCCTGCTGGGCGAAGGCGACGAAGCCGCCACCGCCTTTTTCAAGGTGGTCAACGACCGCCTGATCCCGGCGGTGCGCCAGGGCGACGCCGCCGCCGCCGATGCCGCCTTCCGCACTGCCGAAAGCCACTACAAGCGCCATCGCGCCGCCGTCGACCGCACCGTAGCCGACACCGACGCCTACAACAAAGCCATCGAAGCCCATGCCGACAGCCGCGAAACCATCATGATGGCGGTGGCGGCGCTGGTGGTGCTGACCATGATGATCTTCCTGGCGGGCATGGCGGCCGGGCTGCGCCATCTGGTGGTCACGCCGGTGCGCGAGGTCACCGCCGCGCTGTCCCAGGTCGCCGACGGACAAGACGACATCACCATCCCCGCCGAACTGCCGGGCAACGAGATCGGCAGCCTGTGGCAGGCGCTGATCAGCCTGCGCCGGGTGGTGCGCCGGGCCTTCCGCCAAAGCGAGATCCTCGACCAGATGCAGGCGCAGGTGATGATGGCCCAAGGGCCCGACCTGACCATCACCTACATGAACCGTTCGAGCACCGACATGCTGGGCCGCATCGCCGCCCATCTGCCCTGCCCGGCGGATCAGGTCGTCGGCCAATCCATCGACATCTTCCACAAGAACCCGGCGGGCTTGCGCGCCATCCTGTCCGATCCCAAGCGGCTTCCCCATTCGTCGCGCATCGACATCGGCCCCGAGGTGATGCAGTTGGACGTGGCGCCCATCTTCAACCGCGACGGCAGCTTTGCCGGCCCGCTGCTGACCTGGCGGCTGGTGACCGAGAACGTGCGCCTTGAACAAGCGGTGCGCGAGGTAACCGACGGCGTGGCCGCCGCCACCGAGCAGATCCGTGCCGGCGCCAGCGCGGTGGCCAGCGGCGCCGTGCAGACCGGCGAGCGGTCGCAGGCGGTGGCCGTGGCATCCGAGCAGGCGTCCGGCAATGTCAGCGCGGTGGCCGCCGCCGCCGAGCAACTGGCGTCGTCCATCGTCGAGGTTCAGCACCAGATCGGCGAATCCTCGGCCATCATGGTGGCGGCGGTAGACAAGGCCCGGCAAACCAACGAACTGGTCGAGCGCCTGGCCGCGACCGCCCACCGCATCGGCGACGTGGTGAACCTGATCAACGACGTCGCCAGCCAGACCAACCTGCTGGCGCTGAACGCCACCATCGAGGCGGCCCGCGCGGGTGAAGCCGGCAAGGGCTTCGCCGTGGTGGCGCACGAAGTCAAGGGGCTGGCCAACCAGACCAGCCGCGCCACCGAGGACATTCATCGCCAGATCGCCGCCATGCAGCAGGCGTCCGGCGAAGCCATCGAGGCCATCCGCGACATCGCCGCCACCATCACCGGCATGGAAGCCGTGATCGGCGGCATCGACCACGCGGTGACGCAGCAGACCAACGCCACCCGCAGCATCTCGGCCAGTGTT
>DATGXU010000419.1:0-6122 GCA_035298685.1 Magnetospirillum sp.
CATGGTACCCAATCCCTTTCACTGGCGAACCGGCGCAACATCATGGCCGCGATCAATGCTTGTCAAGCGCCGAATGGCCGCGACCGCCAAGGCGCCGGGCCGTGCGGCGGACCCGCCAAGTGACGCTTCATTTCGAAATGCCGGGATGATAGCTTGCGCCCGACCCGCACCGACGGCCGCGCGCAGATGCTTTTCAACAGCCTTTCCTTCATTTTCGGCTTCCTGCCAATTGCGTTGGGCGGCTATTGGGCGCTCGCCAACATGCGGCGTCTGCGGCTGTGGTTTCTGCTGGTGGTCTCGATCGTCTTTTACGGCTATTGGGACCCGCGCTTCGTTCCCCTGCTGCTGGCGACCATCCTGTTCAACTGGTGGGCCGCCGGGCTGTTCGTCCGCTTCAGGCATCGCGGCATCGCGGTGGCGACCATCGCCGCCAATCTGCTGGCGCTGGGCGTCTATAAATATGCCGACTTCTTCACCGGCACCATAAACAGCCTGTTGGGGGTGGACCTGCCGCAAGTGGGGCTGGTGCTGCCGCTGGGCATCAGCTTCTTCACCTTCCACCACATCATCTATTGGGCCGATCTGATCAAAGGGCGGGCGCCGCGCTATGGCCTGCGCGATTACGGGCTTTATATCGCCCTGTTCCCGCAGATCCTGGCCGGGCCGCTGGTGCGCCATTCGGAGATCGTCCATCAATTCGCGCTGGCGCCGTTTCGCGACGGCTGGGCCCAGCGCATGGCCCAGGGCCTGTGCCTGCTGGTCATCGGCCTGTGCAAGAAGGTGTTCGTCGCCGACGCCATGGCCGGCATGGCCAATCCGCTGTTCGCCAAGGTGGCCGCCGCGCCGCTGACGGTTGCGGAAGGCTGGCAGGCGGCGCTGGCCTTCACCTTCCAGATCTATTTCGATTTTTCCGGCTACAGCGACATGGCCATCGGGCTGTCGCTGATGCTGGGGCTGGTGCTGCCGCTGAATTTCGACGCGCCCTACCGCGCCGTCAGCATCCAGGATTTCTGGCGGCGCTGGCATATGACGCTGTCGCGCTTCCTGCGCGATTTCCTCTATGTCCCCATGGGCGGCAACCGCCATGGGCTGACGCGCCAGTTGTTGGCGCTGCTGGCGACCATGGCGCTGGGCGGCCTGTGGCACGGCGCCGGCTGGACCTTCGTGCTGTGGGGCGTGGCGCACGGGTTGGCGCTGGCCGCCCATCTGCTGTGGCGCCGGCTGGGCGGGCGCATGCCGGCCTGGGGCGGCTGGGCGCTGACCTTCGTCTTCGTGGTGGTCACCTGGGTGCTGTTTCGCGCCGGTACCGTCGCCACCGCCGAAGGCGTGCTGTCGGCCATGGCCGGCCAGGGCGCCTGGGGCCATTTCGAGGGCTGGCGCCTGTTCGCGGTGGCGGCCTTGGTCGCCATGGCCGGGCCGACCAGCTGGCAGGCGGTGCAGGCCTTGCGGCCGCGCGGCTGGATCGCCGCCGCCGCCGCGGTGGCGACCATCGCCGTGATCTTTCGCCTGAGTGACGGGGCTGGATATGAATTCATCTATTTCCAGTTCTGACCTGGGCCGCTGGCGCGGTTTTCTTGCGCTTTACGCCAAGCTGGCCCTTGGCCTGGGGCTGGCGGCGGCGGCGCTGCTGGTGGTCGCCGATCCCTATGACAGCGGCCGCTTCGCTCTGTTCGGCCGGGGCATGCTGGCGAAAACCGGGCCGCGTCTGGCCGATGCCAGCCGGGGGCGCAATCCTGCCTTCGACAGCGCGGTGATCGGCAATTCGCACAGCCAAATCCTGTCACCCGAACGGCTGTCGGAAGGGTTGGGCGGGCGCTTCGTCTCGCTCAGCATTCCCGGCACCGGCCCGCGCGAGCAATTGCTGGTGGCCGAGTGGTTCCTGCGTCACCATGGCGGCGGCACCCGCACCCTGGTGGTGGGCGTCGATCAAAGCTGGTGCCGGCCCGACGCGCTGACCACCCAGGTCAATCCGTTCCCCGACTGGCTGTATGCCGAGTCTGCCGTCGAGTATCTGCGCGGCCTGATGCAGACCAGCAGCTTCGAGGCGGTGGGCAAGAAGATCGGCGTGATGCTGGGCAAGGCCATACCGGCGCGGCCCGACGGTTTCGACGATTACGAGGCCGACCGCACATGGTCGGCCGACGACATGCATCGCATCGCCAAGACCCAGATGCCCGATCTTGCGCCCGCCCGGGGACAGGTGGCGCCGTCATCCATGGCGGCGGTGGCGGCGCTGGATGGCTTCCTGGCCCGGCTGCCGGCGCAGGTGGCGGTGGTGGCGGTGTTCCCGCCCGTCCACACCTCGGTGTTTCCGCCCCAGGGCACGGTGTCGGGGGCCAATCTCGCCGCCTGCAAAAGCGCGGTGCAGGCCCTGGCCGCCGCACGGCCGCGCCAGTTGGCGGTGGTGGATTTCCTGCGCGACGACGATCTGGCGCGGGCCGAGGAAAACTTCTGGGACGGCACCCATTACCGCGGCCACGTCGCCCGGCGGATGGAACAGGCCGTCGCCCAAGCGGCGGCCCGCCTGCGCGGCAATTAGGTCCTGTACCTAGCCGGCGACCTGCCAGCGCCGCGCCCACGCCTGCACCATCAGCACCACCCACAGGTGATGGTCCCAACTGCCCCGTCCGGCCAGATGGTCGGCCCAGGCGGCGCGGACCAGGGCGGCATCGGCCAGCCCGGTGTCCACCAGTGCCCGTTTCGACAACAGATCCTCGGCCCAATCGCGCAGCGGGCCGCGCAGCCAGGCGCCGATGGGCACGGCAAAGCCCATCTTGGGCCGTTCGATCAGCTGGCGCGGGACATGGCGGTACAGCAGGCCGCGCAGCAGATGCTTGCCGGCACCGCCGCGCACCAGCAGATCCTTGGGCAGCGACCAGGCGAAGGCGGCGACGCGGCGATCCAGCAGCGGCACCCGCACTTCCAGGCTGGCATCCATGCTGGCGCGGTCCACCTTGGTCAGCACGTCGTCGGGCATGTAGCGCATGGCGTCCAGATAGCGGCAGCGATGCAGCGGGTCGGCCAGTCGGCCGCCGGCCTCGCTGGTGCCGGCCTCGCCGGCATCGGGCCAGAATTCGGTCAGCGCCCGGTAAAAACCGTCGAAGCCGTCGGCGCGCAGCACCTTGGCCAGCTTGTGCGCCTTGTTGGCCAACAGGCGCGGCATGCCGGGCACGGCGCGGCCCAGGGCATCCAGCAGCTCGGGCGGCGGCAGGGTCAGCGCGGCGGCGCCCAGCCGGCGCAGCGGGCGGGGGATGCGGCTCAGCCGGGGCAGCAGGCGCTGCGCCTCGACATGGCGGTTGTAGCCGGCGAAGAATTCGTCGCCGCCATCGCCCGACAGCGCCACGGTGACGTGGGCCCTGGTCAGGTGTGACACCAGCAGGGTGGGCAATTGCGACGAATCGGCAAAGGGTTCGTCGTAGATGTCGGCCAGGCGCGGCACCAGCGCCAGGGCGTCGTCGGGGCCGGCGCGCAGGGTGGTGTGCTGGGTGCCCAGATGGCGGGCCACCGCCTCGGCATGGGGCGATTCGTCGTATCCGGCCTCGCCATAACCGATGGTGAAGGTCTTCACCGGCCGGTCGGACACCTTGGTCATCAGCGCCACCACGGTGCTGGAATCGATGCCGCCGGACAGAAAGGCGCCCAGCGGCACGTCGGCCACCATGTGCTCGCCCACCACCTCTTTCAGCAGGGTTTCCAGCCGGTCGATCGCCTCGGTCTCACCCCAGGCCTGTTCCGGGGTGCGCCCGATCAGCTCGCGCAGGCGCCAGAACGGGCGCGGCGCGGCCGGCTGGCCGGCGCGCAGGGTGACCATGTGGCCGGGTTCCAGCTTGTGCACGCCGTCCCAGATGGTCAGCGGCGCCGGCACATAGCCCAAGGCCAGGGTGCGGGCCAAAGCGTGGCGGTCGATTTGGCGCCGCCAGCCGGCATGGGCGGCCAGCGCCTTCAGCTCCGAGCCGAACAGCACCAGCCCGTCCTCGGCCCGCCAGTACAGCGGCTTGATGCCCAAGGGGTCGCGGGCCAGGGTCAGCGCGCGGTCGCGGCGGTCCCACAGCGCGATGGCGTACATGCCTTCCAACCGGGCCAGGGTGGGCTCGATCCCCCAGCGGGCGAAGCCCTCAAGAATCACTTCGGTATCGGAATGACCGCGAAATGCCGCGCCGGCGGCTTCCAACTCGGCCCGCAGGACGCGGAAATTATAGATTTCGCCGTTGAACACCATGACCCAGCGGCCGTCGGCCGCGATCATCGGCTGATGGCCGGCGGGCGACAGGTCCAGGATGGACAGGCGGCGATGGGCCAGGGCCAGGCCGGCTTCGGCATCGGTCCAGATGCCCTGGTCGTCGGGGCCGCGATGGCGGATGGTGTCGGCCATGGCGGCGACCGTGGCGCCCAAATCGCCGCCGCCGCCGGCCATGGTCCAGAATCCGGTAATGCCGCACATGGTTGCTCGAGCCTTGTTCTGTCCTGCGGCGCAGACTATCCGGATGTCACCGCTTGGGCCAGTTGCGCGATGCGGTGATCATAGGTGTGGCCGTCCAGAACGTGTTCGTGGGCGGTCCGGGCGATGCGCTGGCGCTCGCCCGCATCGCGGAACCGGCGCATGGCCTCGTCCACGTCGCTGAAATCGGGGGCCAGCGGGATGTAGTGGTCCCCCGCCCGCAGAATGTCGTTGTAGCGGCCGGTCATCAGGATCTGGCAGGTGCCGGTGCCGATGGCGTCCAGATGGCGCGACGACAGGCACTTGCCATAGACCGGCGGGCGCGGCCGGTTCCTGAAGAAGCGGTCATAAACCTCGTCGAAGGGCAGGCTTTCGGTGATGGTGGATTCGTGGCGCAGCACGCCGCGGCTGAGAATGCGGCGCAGGGCGGCGCGCAGCCACCACGGCAGCTTGTGGCCCAGCCGGCGCAGCGGCGAATCGTTGGCAATCACCATGGCCTTGCCCTTGGTGCGCGCGGCGGTCCAGGCGCGGATGGCGTTGATGGTGGCGTCGTCGCGCTCGATCCACCAGCTGCCGGCCTCGGTCGATACCGTTCCCAGGCAGCGGTTCAGGAAAGCGGCCCAGCCGGGGCGGTCCAGGCGCTCGCTGCCGATGTCCACCACCAGCGCCGGCTCGAAGGCATGGCGTTCGAACAGATCGTGCAGGGTGTTGCGGTCGCAATCACCCAGATGCGGCAGATAGCGGGCGGCGCGCACGCCGATATGGATGGGCCGGGCCTGGGCGGGCAGCTCGGGGCGGAAGGCCTGGGGGTTGAGGGCATGGGGCAGGGCCAGCACGCGGCGGCGCACCAGATCGCCCCACAGATATTGGCCCGCCTCCAGCGGCAATTGGGTGGCGATGTAGTCGGGGGCGATGCGGCCCAGCACGGCGCGCTTGGCGGCGATGGGCGAGCCGGGCAGGTTGACCTCGTTGCCGACGAAGCTCAGCAACAGGCCGCGCCGGTCGGCCAGCAGGCCGGCGAACGGTTCCAGGTAAACGGTGGTGTCGCCGTTGGTGGAATGCAGCAGCACCACCAGCTCGGCGTCGGCCAGCTCGGCGCGCAGGCGGGGCGCCACCCCGCGCTGGCAGATGTTCAGGCTGCGGGCGTCGAATTGGGGGGCGCGGGACAGGGCGTCCAGCCAGTCGTCGTAATAGGACAGCCGCGTGGTGTAGTCGGCATGCAGAACCAAAGTCCGCAGGCGCGACGGCCGGGTCATCTGGCTTGCAGCAGCGTCAGGATGGCGTGGGCGGCCCGGCCGTCGCCGTATTCGGCGATGTCGCGGCGGGGCGCGTAATCGGGGCCTTTCCACAGCCGGTTCCAGCCGGCCTCGACGGTTTCGACCCATTCGGTTTCGCCGCGCAAGGTGACGCAGGGCTTGCGGTGGAAATAGGCTTCCTTCTGCACGCCGCCCGAATCGGTCAGCACCAGCGCGCAGGCATCCAGCAGGCGCGCCATGTCGAGATAGCCGACGGGATCGATGATGCGCAGGCCGTCCAGCGACAGCCCGAAACGCTGCGCCGCCGCGCGGGTGCGCGGGTGCAGCGGCAAGATCACCGGCAGGCCGCCGGCCTGGGCGCGCAGATAGTCGAACACTTCGCCCAGATGCGCGGCGGTGTCGGTGTTCTCGGCGCGGTGGATGGTGGC
>DATGXU010000420.1:0-2116 GCA_035298685.1 Magnetospirillum sp.
GATCTCGAGCTGACCGAAAGCATGCTGATGGCCGACGGCGAAGGCACGCTGAAGCTGCTGCGCTCGCTGGCCGAGCTGGGGGTGACGCTGTCCATCGACGATTTCGGCACCGGCTATTCGTCGCTGGCCTATCTGAAACGCTTCCCGGTCAACACGGTGAAGATCGACCGCGCCTTCGTCCGCGACCTCGACCACGACGAGGACGGCCGCGCCATCGCCAACGCCATCATCTCGCTGGCCCATTCGCTGTCCATGAAGACCATCGCCGAGGGCGTGGAAACCGAGGTGCAGGCGGAATTGCTGGCCCAGCACGGCTGCGACGAGATCCAAGGCTATATGATCGGCCGCCCCATGCCGGTGGCCGAGTTCGCCAATTTCGCCCGTAATTACGATGCCGCCGCCCGGCGCGGCGACGCTGCCGGCCTTGTGACCGGTCAGCAGGGAGTGGAGTGATGAGCGGCACGGTCGTCATCGTCGAAGACAACGCGATGAACATGAAGCTGTTGGAACAGGCCCTGACCATCGCCGGCTACGAAACGGTGAAGTCACCCGACGGCGACAATCTGGTGGAAATGGCCGCCAACAGCGGCGCCAGCCTGATTTTGATGGATATTCAGCTGCCCAAGCATTCGGGCGTCGACCTGCTGAAGCAACTGAAGGCGGACGCGCGCACCTCGGCCCTGCCGGTGCTGGCGGTGACCGCCTTCGCCGACCCCGATTCGGTGTCGGGCTTCCTCAAGGAAGGCTTCGACCAAGTCATCACCAAGCCGCTGTCGATCCGCAAGCTGCTGGACGAAGTCTCGCGTTATTGCGGCTGAAGCGTTCAGCCGCCCGCGCCGGTGGGCAGGCGGACGATGACCAGGGTGCCGCGGCCCGCTTCGGATTTCAGCTCCACCTGACCGCCGTGCAGTTCGACGAAGCGGCGCACCAGCGCCAGCCCCAGGCCGGCGCCGCTGTTGTGCACGGTGCGCACGAAGCTGTCGAACACGCGGGCCTGATCGCGCTCGGGGATGCCCGGGCCGGTGTCGGCCACGGTCAGCAGCAATTCGGCGCCCTGACGCTGGGCGCCCACGGTGATGGCCCCGCCTGAAGGGGTGAACTTCACCGCGTTGCCGATCAGGTTGAACATCACCTGTTTCAGGCGGCGCTGGTCGGCGACGATCCAGCCGATGTCCAGCGGGCAGGTGAAATCCAGCTGCAGCTTCTTTTCGCGCACTCGTTCGCGCACCAATGACAGCACCGACGACAGCATGGGATGGATGTCCACCGCATCCAGTTCCAGGGTCATCTGGCCGGCCTCGATGGCGGCAAGGTCCAAGATGTCCGACACCAAGCGTTCCAGGGCATGGCCGGCGTCGGAAATGCCACGCACGTATTCGTGCTGGCGCTTGTTCAGCTTGCCGAAATATTCCGCCGTCAGCATCTCGGCGAAGCCGATCACCGTGGTCAGCGGCTTGGACACCTCGGCCGAGACGTTGGCGATGAACTCGCTTTTCAGGGTGTCGGCGGCAGCCAGGGCCTCGTTGCGCTCGATCAGGGCGCGCTCGACGCGGGCGGTGTCGGTGACGTCGAGAAAGGTCAGCAGCATGGCGCCGTCGGGCAGCGGCACCGCCGTGCAATCGAGAATGCTGCCGTCCTGGCGTTCCAGCCGCCCTTCCGTCGAGCGGCGGCGGTTGACCAGCGCCATCAACTGCTCGCGCGCCGCCGGCCACGACGAGGCGCGGTCGGGACGGCCCTCGAACAGCGGCTTCAGCCGTTCCACCACCTCGTGCAGATGGGGTTCGCCGGCCAGGTCCTCGGGCTGAAGGTTCCAGATGCGGCCGAAGGCGGGATTGGTCAGCTTCAGCCGGCCGTCGCCGCCGAACACGGCGATGCCTTCATGCAGGTGGTCCAGGGTCTCGCGCTGCACCGCCACGGCGGTGTTGAACGAGCGTTCCAGCGCCAGGGTGTCGGTGACGTCTTCGTAGGTGTAGATCAGGCCGCCATAAGGATGCGGGCTGACCACCCGGCGCAGGGTGCGGCCGTCGGGCAGGTGCAGCAGCGTCTCGACCGGCTCGATCAGCGAGACGAACCGCTTGAGTTCCTCTTCCTTGGCGGCGCGGAAATCCGCCGTCTC
>DATGXU010000421.1:0-12055 GCA_035298685.1 Magnetospirillum sp.
GGGGTGGTTGCGCGCCCATGCCGCCCAGGACGACAGCGTGTCGGACGCTTCTTCGGGTTTGACCTTTTCCACCAGGGCGCGGGCTTCGTCGGCAGTGGTGACCACGCGGCCCTGGAACAGGTCCACCGCCACCGCGACATAGCCCTGGCGGGCCAGATCCACCGCCACCGCCTTGATCTGGTCGTTCAGCCCCCACCATTCGTGCACCAGCATGACCACCGGATGGCGCCTGCTGTCGTCGTCGGGCCGCGCCACGGCGGCGGTCACCTCGCGGCCGCCCGCGGTGGTGATGGTCTGGCTGCGGGTAACCTGGGCCGCCACTTGCGCCAGGGCGGGATCGGCCAGGATGGCGGCCAGCGGCAGCCCGGCCAGACTGGCCAGCAGCGAACGGCGGACGGGATCAATTTCGGCCATGGGCGCCTCGGCGGTTGTGTTGGTGCTTAGAGTGCCGAGCCTCAAATATGAGGCGCGGCGCGATCAGCGCCCATCATTGCGGGCGCGGCCAAGCGGGCGGATGCCCGCGCCCGGCGAGGGCTAAACATAAATCTAGATCATCGGGCGACACATGTGACGCCCGATGATCTAGATGGGGCGGCGTGCCGGCCTGTGCGAGGCTCTCCTCTTGATCGCGGGCGCCCTTCGTGGTCTAGAAGAAGGCTGTTTGCCAGAGGATTTTCCGTGGTGCACCGACTGACCGGCGGCCTTCGCCCCTATATCGCGCTGACCCTGCTGTGCCTGGCGCTCTATCTGCCTGGGCTGGCGGCGTTGCCGCCCATGGACCGCGACGAATCGCGCTTCATCCAGGCCACCCGGCAGATGCTGGAAACCGGCGACTACATCCGCATCCAGTTCCAGGACGAAATGCGGGCCAAGAAGCCCGCCGGCACCTATTGGCTCCAGGCCATGGCGGTCAAGGCGCTGTCGCACCCGGCCGCCACCGCCGTGTGGCCCTATCGCCTGCCCTCGGCGCTGGCGGCGTGGGCGGCGGTGCTGATGACCTTTGCCTTCGGCCGCACCCTGGTGGGCGAACGCCCGGCGCTGCTGGGCGGCGTGCTGCTGGCGTCGGCGCTGATGCTGACCATGGAGGCGCACCAGGGCAAGAGCGACGCCCTGCTGCTGGCCTGCGTGGTGGCGGCGCAGGGCACGCTGGCGCGGTTCTATGTGGGCGCCCGCGCGCGCGAGGCCCGTGGTGGCAGCGGCGGATGCGGCGGCGGTTCCGGCCCCGTCACCGCCAACAGCCTGATGATGCCCGGCACCTCGGAAGCGTTGGTGTTCTGGCTGGCCCAGGGCGCCGGCATCCTGATCAAGGGGCCGGTGGTGCCGATCATCAGCCTGCTGACCCTGGGCGCGCTGTGGGCGGCCGACCGCCATATCCGCTGGTTCGTCGCCATGAAGCCGCTGCTGGGCACGGCGGTCACCGCCGCCATCGCGGCGCCGTGGTTCGTGGCGGTGTCGTCGGCCACCGGCGGCGCCTTTGTCGGCGAGGCGGTCAAGGGCGACCTGTTGCCCAAGCTGCTGGGAGCGCAGGAAAGCCATGGCGGCTTCCCCGGCCTGTACCTGCTGCTGGCCTCGGGCATTTTCTGGCCCGGCTCGCTGCTGCTGTGGCCGGCCGTCGCCAAGCTGTGGGGCCAGCGCCAGCGGCTGGCGTTCCGCGTGCTGCTGGCGTGGGCGGTGCCCACCTGGATCATGTTCGAGCTGATCCCCACCAAGCTGCCCCATTACGTGCTGCCCGCCTTCCCCGCTTTGGCGCTGATGACCGCCGCCCTGGCCTGCGAAGGGGCCGAGGTGTTCCGCCACCGCGCCGCCAAGGCGTGGTATGCGGTGTGGGCGCTGATCGGGCTGGCGCTGGCCGGCGCCATGATCTGGCTGCCCATCCGCTTCGGCGGCGGCTTTGACCCGTCCACCATTCCCGCCGCCATCGGCATCGCCCTGGCCACCCTGCTGCCGGCCGCGCTGGCGTGGCGCGGCCAGATGGCCACCGCCGCCCTGGCGCTGGCGCTGACCGCCGCCGCCACCTTCCCGGTCGCCTTCCAGGGGGTGGCGCCGTCGCTGGACAAGCTGTTCCTGTCGCGGGGCGCGGCGCGCATCGTCGGCACCATCGGCTCGGACGGCCCGGTCGCCACCGCCGGCTATTCCGAGCCCAGTCTGGTGTTCCTGCTGGGCACCCATACCCGCATCCTGGATGGCGCCGGCGCCGCCCGCCATCTGGCCGACAACCGCCGCACCCTGGCGGTGGTGTCCGACCGCGAGCTGCCGGCCTTTTTCGCCGCCGCCGCCAAGCTGGACCTGGGCATCGAGGAATTCGGCCGCGTCGACGGCCTCAACTATTCGCGCGGCAAGCCGACGACGCTGGTGGTGCTGGGGGTGAAGAATCCATGAGTTTCCGCCGGGGCATCCTGTCGCTGCTGGAGCGAACCGAACTGGCGTGGGAAGGCGTCGCCCTGACCACCGCCGAGGCATGGCGGCAGACCGCGCCCACCCGCGCCGCCCTGTGCCGCCATTGGCACCGCACCTGCCGCCGGCCGCTGCTGTGGTCGTTCGTTTACGTGACGGTGTTCTGCGCGTTGTCGTATCTGCTGCTGGACCGGCCGCTGGCGCGCATGCTTAAGGCCCATGTGGGCGGCGAGGTCGAGGGCTTCTTCAAGGTGGTCACCCATCTGGGCGAGGCCCAGCTGTACCTGATCCCCGCCGGGCTGGCCTGGGCGGGGCTGATGCTGGCGTCATGGCGCGCCGCCGCCCGCGCCACCCGCGAGCGCCTGCGCCGGCTGGCGGTCGCGCCGGGCTTCCTGTTCCTGTCCATGGCGGTCTCGGGGCTGATCAGCAACGCCGTGAAATTCAGCCTGGGCCGCTATCGCCCGCGCTATCTGTTCGAAAGCGACCTTTACGGCTTCAATTTCTTCAGCCACGCCTGGGGGATGAACTCGTTCCCGTCGGGCCACAGCCAGGCGGCCTTCGCCGCCATGACGGCGCTGGTGATCATCTTCCCGCGCTACGACCTGATGTGGCTAAGCATCGCCACCCTGGTGGCACTGAGCCGGGTGATCACCACGGTGCATTACCTGTCGGACGCGGTAGCCGGATCGTGGCTGGCCATCTGCGTCACCATCGCCATGGCCCGCGCCTTCCGCGCCAAGGGGTGGGAGCCCCGCCTGGGCCGCGAGTGGTAGGGGCGGGCCGCCGCCCCTATTCGATCCACTCGCCCTTGTAGACGCCCCAGATCTCGTCGCGGCGCATCCAGCCCTGAGCGTGGTCGATCTCGATGCGGCAGAAATCGCGGTTGCGCGGACATTGCACGATGCGGCCCAGCACGCCCGGTTCCACCACCGCCACCGGGTCCGAGGAATCGGCATCCGACGACCGCAACGAACGCGCCTGACCCATCACCACCATCATGCGCCGGCCGGTCAACATGGATTGGTGGACCCATCCCTCCGTGCCTTGCCAATCGCGTATCTTGCGCCACGCCTCGAATTCGGCGATCACTTCAACGGGCAGGTCCTTGCGGGAATATATCCAGTCGATGGGGTAGCGAACGCCGGGGCCGGTACGCAGATTGACTTCGTCCGAGCGCAGGCTGACGAAGCGCGGCAACGGCAGCCCGCTCGTTTCCCCCGCCAGGGCGGCGGCATCGGCGAACAACAACCCAAGTCCGGCGAACAGTGCGAAGCGGAGTCTCAGGTTCATCCGCGCGAAGCCCCAAAAAGATGGTATCAGATTGGACTATTATAGGGGTGGACCCATCCACGCGGTCAAGAAGCGCCCAGGTGTAACACTTCACTGGACAAGACTTCGCCATCTTGATAGGTCGTGACACTCGAACGGGGTCCCGGGAGGAGAAAATCAATGCCACAAAAGAAGCCCCTCGTCGTCGTCACCAGAAAGCTGCCCGACGCCATCGAAACGCGAATGATGGAACTGTTCGAGACGCGGCTCAACCTTGACGACCACCAGATGACCAAGGCCGAACTGGTCGAGGCGGTCAAGACCGCCGACGTGCTGGTTCCCACCATCACCGACCGCATCGACGCCGCGGTTCTAAGCCAAGCCGGCCCCAATCTCAAGCTGATCGCCAATTTCGGCACCGGCGTCGATCACATCGACCTGGCCACCGCCCGCCAGCGCAGCATCACCATCACCAACACCCCCGGCGTGCTGACCGAAGACACCGCCGACATGACCATGGCGCTGATCCTGTCGGTGCCGCGCCGTCTGGCCGAGGGCGAACGGCTGATGCGCTCGGGCGACTGGTCGGGCTGGAGCCCCACCTTCATGCTGGGCCACCGCATCTGGGGCAAGCGCCTGGGCATCATCGGCATGGGCCGCATCGGCCAGGCGGTGGCGCGCCGCGCCAAGGCCTTCGGCATGTCCATCCACTACCACAACCGCAAGCGCGTCCATCCCGACATCGAGCAGGAACTGGAAGCCACCTGGTGGGAAAGCCTGGACCAGATGCTGGCGCGCATGGACGTGGTCACCATCCACAGCCCGCACACCCCGGCCACCTTCCATCTGCTGTCGGCCCGCCGCCTCAAGCTGATGCAGCCGCATTCGTACCTGATCAACACCTCGCGCGGCGAGATCGTGGACGAAAATGCGCTGACCCGCATGCTGCAGCGCAAGGAAATCGCCGGCGCCGGCCTGGACGTGTTCGAGCACGAGCCGGCGGTCAATCCCAAGCTGCTGGAGCTGGACAACGTGGTGCTGCTGCCCCACCTGGGTTCCGCCACCCTGGAAGGCCGCGTGGACATGGGCGAGAAGGTCATCATCAACATCAAGACCTTCGCCGACGGCCATAACCCGCCGGACCGCGTGCTCGCCAGCATGCTGTAACCGGCGGTCGGCGATCCTAAATCAACAAGGCCCCGGAGCAATCCGGGGCCTTCCGCTTTTGGAGCAGGCATGAGCAAGGCGTTCACCAAGGAAAGCGACGACGACGACGATCTGCCCGAGGGTGCCACGCCCATCCCCAAGGGCTCGCCCAATTACGTCACCCCGGCGGGCTTTCAGGCGCTGCAGGACGAGCTGCGCCAGTTAACCCGGGTCGAGCGCCCCAAGGTGGTGGAAACGGTGTCGTGGGCGGCTGGAAACGGCGACCGCTCCGAGAATGGCGACTACATCTACGGCAAGAAGCGCCTGCGCGAAATCGACCGCCGCATCCGCTTTCTGACCAAGCGCATCGAGAACGCCCGCGTGGTCGATCCCAGCCAGCAGACCAACCGCGAACAGGTGTTCTTCGGGGCGACGGTCACCTATGGCAATTCGCGCGGCGAGGAAAAGACCATCACCATCGTCGGCATCGACGAAGCTGATCTGGACCATGGCAAGATCAGCTGGATCGCCCCCATCTCGCGCGCCCTGATGAAGGCGTACGAGGGCGACACCGTGCAATTGCGGGTGCCCGGCGGCATCGAGGTGCTGGAGGTGATCGAGATCAGCTATCCGTGACGCCGGGCCGAGGCCTCGCGTTCGGCCTCGCGCAGGCGTTCGCGTTCGATCTTGGCGGCGGCCTCGCGTTCCTGGCGCTCGCGGATTTCGACGGCGCGCACGGCGGGCACCGCCTCGCCCGCCAGGAAGCGCATCAGATAGGGCAGACGCTCGACCCGGCTGGCCTGATCCGAACCCTTGTTGTGGGTGAAGCGTTCCAGGAACACCAGATCGGTGTTGGGGAAGCAGTAATAGCACAGCAGGGCCAGGAAATCGCCGGTACGGTCGGGAAAGGCGTCGATGGCCTCGAGCAGGGAATCGCGCAGGGCGCCGCTGCGGGCGCGGTCCTGATACCAGCGGCGGTCCAGTTCCTGTTCGTACATCTGCCTGAGCTTGGTGAAGCAGTATTCCAGCCGATAGAGGTCGAAATCGGTCAGCATTGAGATGAACAGGTCGATCTCGCGATTGCGGATCGGCGGAATGTCGTAGGCATCGGGGCGATCGGGCGTCAGCATCTCGCGAATCCGCTTCAGCTCGGGTGACGCCACCAGCACCCGCTTGGTTTCGCCGCCTTCGCCCTTGCGGGTGGTTTCGCGCTGCTTGCAGCTGTTCCACGCCTCTTCCCACGCCGCCACCAGGCCGAACCGGGTCTTGTCGTTTTCGGCAACGATGGCCCAAAAGGCCGCCGTGCTGACCTCGTCCCACTTGCGGCTGGTTTCCAGCGCGGCAAGGTTGCGCGACATGGCGAACATCTTGGGGATGACGATGGTTTCAACCACCGCCATGAAGCGGGTCTCAAACTCCGGGGTCAGCAGGAAGGGCCGTACCAGGGTGCGCGTCAGCTCGCCGTTGTAACGCTGAAAATAGCGGGTCAGCGAACACAGGCGATGGCGCAACGCGGCGGGGAACAGCTCGCGGAACGACGCGAACTTCTCGGCCGCCGGAGGCGCCGGCATGTGGATGGCGGTCGGCTTTTCCACGTCGGTGACGCGGGTGGCTTCGTCGTTCAGATCCAGCGCCTCGGGCCGCACCACCTGCACCGTGGCGGGCGCAGGGGCCGGTGCCGGCGCCGCCGGCGGGACCGCTGCGGGCACCGATTGGTCAGAAGCGCGGCGACGCGGCATTTCCTCGGCCGCCAGCACCGGCGCCATCCGGCGCGCCGCCTCGGCGGTCATCGGCCGTTCGTTGAAGACGATCTGGATGGTTTCCCTGGAGAAACGGCGCAGATGGGTCAGCTTGTCGCGGGGAGCCACCCCCTCGACCCCGCGCAACTGCATGAAATAGGCGGAAATGGTCGCCAGGGTGCGCTCACGCAGGCTGGCATCCTCGCCCCGGCGCAGCATGCTGACCACCACCGTCTGCAGCAATTCCTGCAAGACGCTGATATTGGCCGCGGCATCGACCGCCGCGAACATGCGCTCCAGGCCCGCAGGCCGGTCGGATGCAACTGTCTGCTGCTGCGCGCTGCCCACCATTCAACCATTCCTCAAGAATAAAACACAATGTAAACGGAAGGAAATCGACCGATAATTTCGGCACGATAAACATTCCGCAAATGCATTTCTTTTCGAGGTATGGACCTATGACAGGAAAATCGCAACGAATAAAGATGCCCACCTTCTTAAGAGTAAGGCAGTGAAATCATCACCCTATCCTAATGTGACCACCACCTAGTTTAAATGAACAGCATGGCGCCATTCTTACTGGCATCCGCCAGGAAGGTGACGACGCCGCCCGGCGTCACCGGCACGTCGGCACGCAGAGCCTGGGGGGCGATGCCCAACGCTTTCAGGCCCATTTCGCACACCATGAAGGTGACGCCCAACGCCACGCAGGCATCCAGCAATTCGTCAAAGGTGGCCAGCC
The DNA here is from genome assembly GCA_035298685.1 of Magnetospirillum sp. Classification (GTDB taxonomy): domain Bacteria; phylum Pseudomonadota; class Alphaproteobacteria; order Rhodospirillales; family Magnetospirillaceae; genus Magnetospirillum. The sequence continues at coordinate 7,291 of DATGXU010000421.1, forward strand.
CCTTGGCGCGCAGATCGTCGTCGGCCTGGGCGCCAGGCAGGGTGCGCCAGTCCACCAAAGCGCGGGCGGCGCCCATGGTGAAGAACAACGTCACCGGCTTGTTGGTGGCCACCGCCGCCGCCGCCATCACCAGGGCGTAGTGGACGCGGTCGAAGTCGCCGGAAAACACCACCAGCGACAGCTTGTCGGGCGCCCCCGCCTCAGCCGCAGACATGGTCGGTGCTCGCATGGGTGGACAGGTCGGTGATGGTGGGATGGTCGCCGCACAGCGGGCAGCCGGGATCGCGGCGCACCCGCACAGTGCGGAAGGTCACCGACAGCGCGTCGTAGATCAGCAGGCGGCCGGCCATGGTTTCGCCGATGGACAGCAATTCCTTGACCACCTCGGTCGCCTGCAGCGAACCCATGGTCCCGGCCATGGCGCCCAGCACCCCCGCCGACGAACAGGTGGGCACCGAGCCCTCGGGCGGTTCCTCGCGGAAGATGCAGCGATAGCACGGGCCGTCGGGGCGATAGGTGGACAACTGGCCGTCGAAGCGCAGGATGGCGGCGGACACCAGGGTCTTGCCCTCGAACCGGCAGGCGTCGTTGACCAGAAAGCGGGTGGGGAAGTTGTCGCTGCCATCCGCCACCACGTCGTAGTCGCGCAGGATGGCGCGGATGTTGTCCTTGTTGAGGCGGGCGCGGATCGGCACCAGCCGCACGTCGGGATTGATGGCGGCCACCGCCTTGGCGGCGCTGTCCACCTTGGCCAGGCCGACGCTGTCGGTGGCATGCAGCACCTGCCGCTGCAGGTTGGACAGGTCCACCACGTCGTCATCGACCACGCCGATGGTGCCCACCCCGGCGGCGGCCAGATACAGGATCACCGGCGAGCCCAGGCCGCCGGCGCCGACCACCAGCACCCGCGAGTTCAACAGCCGCGTCTGACCGATGCCGCCCATCTCGGGCAGGATGATGTGACGGGCATAGCGACGAATCTGGTCTTCGGTGAAATCCATGCGTGACACCCTTGCGTGCCCGGCCGTCCCGGGAACTATGTGGCGCCCATGCCTAGCATGTGCCACCCCAGGCGCCAACCATCCCGTTTTGGCCGCCCGCCGCCTTGACGGCGGTCACCCCCTGGCCTGGGGGGATACGACTGGATAATGGACAACCCCAGCCGGATGTGGTGCCATTCAAATATCGCCAATCGTCTCCCGAAGAAGGGGGGTGCGCGATGCTGGCCGAAAATCATGAACAGGGCGAGTGCCGTCGGCACCAATGCTTCGACATATTGTCGATGACGTCCGAGCTTGTAATGCGCCTGGCTCAGGAACGGGCCACGGACGGCAAGCTGTCGGTTGACGAACTGCGCCATATACTGGCCCTGATCCGCAGCGCCGGCTCGCCGTTACTGAAAGCTTTCGACGTCCAGGAGAACCGGTGCCGCCGGGCTCTGCGCCCATCGGTCCGCCACGCCACCAGCCGCAACGACGTCTTCCATCGCCTGATGGTGCGGCCGTTCGAGACCCTGCTCGAAGGCGAACAGCCGGCGTTCCCGCGCTGCTTCCTCGGCAATTATTTCGAACTGATCGAGGCCGCCTTCGGCGCCAAGCTGGGCGAGTACGACAAGCGGGCGCGCGAGGTGTTCCAGGACATGCTGGTGTCGCACGGCAACGATCTGGCCTGGGACATCTTTTTCAACGACCCCCGCGCCCGCGCCATCCTGGGCCACGGGCTGGTGCGGCTGATGCACTATGTGGAAAGCCCGGCCGGGCAATGGGCCTGGCTGACCTGCATGAACCGCCAGAACCTGGACGGCGCCAAGCCCAGCACGGAACAGGCCGAGGCCGTGCTGAACGCCCTGAGGGCGACGGCCAGGGCCTTGCTTCCCCACGAAAGCACCGGCTGACAATCCGCCGCTTGCCATCGGCCCGGCCGAACCACATCATTGCAGCGGCATTCTAGATTTGGGGTCCTGAAATTATGGCCGACATCGAGCGCGACCGTTTCGTCGCCTTGGCCTTCTGCCGCGCCGATCTTTTGTTCGAGCTGGATGACGTTCACGACGTGGTGTTCGCCGCCGGCGCCACTGCCCTGCTGCTGGGCGAATCCGCCGACGCCTTGCGCGGGCGCCATTTCCTGGACCTGATCGCCGGCAACGACCGCGGCATGGTGGCCGAGGTGCTGGAGGCCGCCCGCGCCCAGGGCCGCATCGACGACGTGGTGGTCAGCCTGAACGGCAGCGGCCAGCGCCGGCCCAACGTGGCGCTGGCCGGCTATCGCGTACCCGATTTCAACAACCACTTCTTCCTGGCGCTGAAGATGGAGCCGGCGCTGCAGTCCGAGCGCCTGACCGAGGCCGAGCTGACGCGCGACGCCGAAAGCGGCCTGCTGGACGAGGCCTCCTATGCCGGTCTGGCGGCGGAACGCGCTCAGGCCTTCCGCCGCGCCGGCGGCCGGCCGCAGATCACCCTGGTCAAGGTGGACAGCTTGGCCGAGATGACCAAGGTGCTGGGCGCCAGCGACCGCCAGCGCATCATGGCCGAGGTGGGCGACATCCTGACGCGGCATTCGCTGGGCGGCGGCACCGCCGGCCGCATCGCCGAGGACAGCTTCAGCTATCTGCACCGCGACGACGTGGACACCGAAGAGATCAACAGCATGATCTCGGACGCCGCCCGCAAACTGTTCGATGCCGACGTCCGGCCGCACGCCCACACCCTGGATGCCGATGGCGCCGGGCTGGCCGAGCATCAGGTCGCCAAGGCCATCGCCCACACCATCCGCACCTTCGCCGAGCAGGGCGACCATGGCGTGGACAAAAAGAAGTCGCTGGCCCAGGTGCTGAGCGGGCTGGTGTCGGACACCATCGACAACGTCGCCTATATCCGCCGCATGGTGGCGACCCGCGAATTCGACGTCGCCTTCATGCCCATCTGCGACCTGCGGCTGGAGCGGGTTCACCATTTCGAGGCGCTGACCCGCCTGCGCGACGCCAAACAGGGCGCCTCGCCCTACCACATGTTCTGTCTGGCCGAGGAAGTGGGCATCGTCCACGAGCTGGACATGGCGGTGGTGGAAACCACCATCCAGACCATCAACGCCCTGGTGCGCGAACGCGGCCTGATGCCGTCGGTGGCCATCAACCTGTCGGGCCTGTCGCTGTCGAACCCGCAATTCGTCGACGAGCTGACCCGCCTGCTCAAGCGGTGCGGCATGCCGCCGCGCAAGCTGATGTTCGAACTGACCGAATCGGTGAAGGTCGAGCAACTGCACGAGGTCAACGCCGTCATCCAAAGCCTGCGGCGGCTGGGCTATCGCTTCTGTCTCGACGATTTCGGCTCGGGCGCCGCCAGCTTCGACTATCTGAACGGGCTGGACGTGGACATCGTCAAGTTCGACGGACCGGTGGTCAAGCGCGCCTGTTCCAGCCAGAAGGGCAGCGACCTGCTGTCGTCCATGGCCAAGATGTGCGCGTCCATGGGCATCCGCACCACCGCCGAGATGGTGGAGGACAAGCGCATGGCCGGCCGCGTCTATCAGTGCGGCGTCGATTTCGGCCAGGGCTATTATTTCGGCAAGCCCGACTTCAACCCGTTCATCTTCGCCGACCGCTTCATGGGCGGGCTGTAAGGCGCCTTCGGCCATGACCCGTCATCTGCCGCCGTTGCGCAGCCTGCGCGCCTTCGAAGCCGCCGCGCGCCACCTGTCCTTCGCCCGCGCCGCCGAGGAACTGCACGTCACACCGGCGGCCATCAGCCAGCAGGTGAAGCTGCTCGAGCAGCATTTGGGTGTGCAGCTGTTCCGGCGGGCGGCGCAACTGAGTCTGACCGAAGCTGCCGCCACCGCGCTGCCGCTGGTGTCGGATTCTTTCGATCTGCTGGAGCGGGCAGTGGAACGGCTGCGCCAGGGCCGCGACCATGGCCCGCTGGTGGTGTCGGCGTCGCCGGCCTTTGCCGCCCGCTGGCTGATCCCCCGTCTGGCACGCTTCCAAACCCGCCACCCCGACATCGACCTGCGGCTGTCGGCCAGCATCCGGCTGGTGGATTTCGCCACCGAGGATGTGGATGTCGCCATCCGCTACGGCGCCGGCCACTATCCCGGCCTGCATGTGGAACGGGTGAAGATGGAAGAGGTGGTGCCGGTCGCCTGCCCGCATCTGGCCGAACGGCTGGTCGCGGTGGCCGACCTGCTGGAGGTGCCGCTGCTGCACAACAGCGCGCTGGACTGGGACGCCACCTTCCCCACCTGGAGCGGCTGGCTGACCGATGCCGGGGTGGTGGTGCCGGCGGAATTGAAGCCGCGTCGCTTCGACGACTTCAATCTGGTGCTGCAGGCGGTGCTGTCGGGGCTGGGCGCCGCGTTGGTCTGGCGCACCCTGGTGGCCGAGGAAATCAATTCCGGCCGGCTGGTGCCGCTGTTCCCGGCGCAGCCGCTGGCCAACGCCTATCATCTGGTCTGCCCGCCCAAGCACCTGGACAACCCCAAGGTCGCCGCCTTCCGCGACTGGATCATGGAAGAAGCCAGCGCTGGTTAGCAGGGGCGGAAAGATGCCGTTCCCAGGCCTCCACCTCCAGTTCCGTCATGCGCGGGCTTGACCCGCGCATCCACGCGCCATCACCCATCCCATTGTTTCCAAATGACATTCATGCGGAACCGCGTGGATTGCATTGTAGGCGGACCATCCATCGGCTTGGATGGGGACGTCGGCGGGCTCCCGATCGTGGATGGGTCTTGACGACCGAGGTCATCTCGGGACCCGCCGACGTTTCGGTCTGAC
>DATGXU010000422.1:0-21096 GCA_035298685.1 Magnetospirillum sp.
CGTTGCCGGTGCCGTCGATCGCCGCCGAACCGGTCAGGGTCAGGTTTTCCACGTTGGCGGACAGGGTGTAGGTGTCGCTGGACAGCACCTTGTCGGTGCCGCCATCGGCGCCCTCACTCACCACGTCGCCGGAAAGATCGACCACATAGGTGTCGTCGCCCAGGCCGCCCTCCAGCGTGTCCAACCCGGCGCCGCCGTTCAGCACATTGGCGGCATCGTTGCCGGTGATGGCGTTGCCGAGGCCGTTGCCGGTGCCGTCGATGGCACCCGAACCGGTCAGGATCAGGTTCTCGACGTTGGCGGACAGGGTGTAGGTGTCGCCGGACAGCACTTTGTCGGTGCCGCCGCCGTCCAGCTCGACCACCGTATCGCTGGCATCGTCGATCACGTAGGTGTCGTTGCCGGCGCCGCCCCGCATGGTGTCGGCACCCGCGCCGCCATCCAGCACGTTGTCGGCGCCGTTGCCGGCGATCACGTTGTTCCGGCCATTGCCGGTGCCATCGATGTTATCCGAGCCCGTCAGCGTCAGGTTTTCCAGCTCATCGGTCAGGGTATAGCTGATGCTGGCCTGCACGGTGTCGGTACCGCCATTGGCAAGTTCGACAACCCAGTCGTTCAGATTGTCGACCACATAAGTGTCGTCGCCGGCGCCGCCCGTCAGGACGTCGGCGCCCGCGCCGCCGTTCAGCCTGTCGTTGCCATCGCCGCCGTCGAGGACATCCCCGCCGTTGCCCCCCACAAGGGTGTCGTCGCCGCCGTAGCCGTAGGCGTAGACGGTACCGTCGATAACGCCGTCGATGGTCATGGCGTTGTCGGCGTCGTCGCCGTACCAGCGCACCTCGCTGCCGGAGTTCGCCGTGAGAGCGGTGGCGGTCGCACCGGCATGAAGCGACAGCACGCCACCGCTCAGCACAGTGGTGTCGCTGATGGCACCACCCGAGGAAACCAGCATGGTGCCGCTGCCGTAAACCGTGGTCGCGCTGGCGGAACCGCTGGAGTCCACCCGGAACTCACCCCCCGCTTGGACCGCGGTGTCGATGGCGGTGCCCGAATACTGGATAAGCAGGCCGCCACTGCCGATGGTGGTCCGGCTGACATCGGCAAGGCCCGCCATATAGCCGCCACTACCGATTGTCGTATCAAAGGCCTGACCGCCTTGGAAAACCTGGCCGCCGCTGGAAATCGTGGTGTCGCTGATGACACCGCCGGAGAGCACCAGCAGCGCCCCGTACTGCACGACGACGTCGCCACTACGCGACTGCCCGGCATCCACCCAAGTGGGTTGCGTAATAGTAGCCAAGATTCGTCTCCCCAATGACCCACGGCAAAACCGCTTTGCCGACAACGACCAAGGATACAGAGAGCGGCACATCACAGCAACCATAACGAATCTATTCTCATAAACATGAACTCAGTAGGAACAATAAAAGAAAAAAACCATCATAATTTGTAGATAACAGCGTTCCCATCGCATGAAGAAGGGCTTCACCCCCTATCCAAAGGGTGAATGCTGCCACTGACGACGAAATCGGCCGGAAAGACGTCGGGAAATAAGGAACGGCTTATGTACTCCGGTGCATTTTAGAGCTGATGCAGACGGCGCCGCTTGTCGTCGAGCTTTTGCTGGAAACGCGCCCACACCACCACGGCGCGTTCGTGGCGGCCTTCGCCGATGACGTCGAGCTCGTCGCGGGCCACCACGTGCCAGCCCAGGCGGCGGCCGTCGGCCTTGTCGCAGGTGACGGTCACCGTCACCGTTTGGCCGGGCAGGGTGGGGGCGACATGGCTGACGTCGATGGCGACGCCCAGCGAACCTTCGCCGTCTTCCAGGTGGGGGCGCAGGTGCTCGGTGCAGGCCCATTCCATCAGGCCCACCATGAAGCCGGTGGCGAACACCTCGGGCATGGACCGGAAGATGTCGGATTCAGGATACAGCGCCGGCACCACCTTGGACTCGCCGACGCGGAAGCTGAAATGATGGACGTCACCGAGGACGGGGCTGCTTTTCATGGCGTCACCTTCTTTTCGTCATGGATTGGCGGGGTTATTGTAGCGGCGCCCCTTGCCCACGAAAGCCCGGGAATTTCCGGAACCGCGCCATGAACCACCTGCAGGAAACGCTGGACGCCCTGGACGACGGCATCATCCGTTTCGATGCCGACCTGAAACTGCTGGCGTGGAATCGCGCCCTGATCGACATCATGGGCTTTCCGCCCGAACTGATGCAGACCGGCACGCCGTTTCTGGTTTTCGTGGAATTCAACATCGCGCGCGGCGAGCATGGCAGCGGTGAACGCCGGCTGATTGTGCGCCAGCGGCTGGCCAGCCTGACCGATTCCTATTCCCGCCGCCGGCCCGACGGCACGCTGATCCGGGTGCGCGGCAAGGCCATGCCCGACGGCGGCATTCTGAAGGTGTTCAGCCGGGTCGAGGGCGCCGCCCCGCTAGACGCCCCCGCCCCCGAACTGTCGGCCCGCGAACGCGAGGTTCTGCTGTGGGCCGCCCAGGGCAAGACCGCGTGGGAAACCTCCACCATCTTGGGGATCTCGCCCAAGACGGTGGAATTCCATCTCAGCAATTGCGGCAAGAAACTGGGCACCGCCGCCAAGGCGCAAACCATTCTGGCCGCGGCGCGCAAGGGATTGCTGCCGCTTTGACAAGCGGCGGGAAAACGCATTTTCGAGACCTTCCCCCCCCATTCTCGTCATGCGCGGGCTTGACCCGCGCATCCACGCGCCGCCACCTATCCCATTGTTTCCGAACGACATTCATGCGGAACCGCGTGGATGGCCGTGTCAAGCACGGCCATGACGAGAGGGAGAAAGGCGCCATGGGGAGGTGAGTGCTGCGCACCCAGATAAACAGGGCTCCGGCTACTGCACCACGTTCACGACGCCCTTCATGCCCAGCAAGGCATGGCCGGTGACGGTGCATTCGAAGGTGAAGGCGCCATAGCGCGCCGGCACGAACCACAATTCCTTGGTCTCGCCCGCCGGCACCACCACCTTTTCCACCCACGGCGTGGTGGCGGTGATGTCAGCCCCCACCAATTGGCGCACGGCGATGGTGGGGAACCACTGCTCGGACACGAAGGTGTGGTCGCTTTTCGACACGTTGCGCAGGATCAGCCGGGTCGGGCGATTGCGATGGAAGGTCAAGTCGTTGGGAACGAAGGCGTGGTTGACCAGTTGCACCTCGACCACGTCGGGCGCGCCCCAATCGGCCTGCGACGACAGGTCCATCGCGTTGGCCAGATAGCCAGGCGGCTGATAGCGGCTGATCTGGTCCTCGCCGGCGCAGGCGGCCAGCAGTGCGGGCAGGATGACGGCAAACAGGCGTTTCATGGTCAGGTCTCCTCGGGCGACCAGCCGGGCGGCGCCATTTCGAAGCCGGCGAACTCGAAGGCAGGGGCGACGATGCAGCCCACCAAACTCCATTCCCCCAACGGTTCCGCCGCCTGCCAGGCATGGGCGGGGACCACCACCTGCGGCACCTGCCCGGCCAGCACGTCGGCGCCCAGCACCACATGGCGGGTTTGGCCGCCATCGTTGATCGACAGGCGCAAGGGGTCGCCGGCGTGGAAGTTCCACACCTCGACGGCGTCCACCCTGTGCCAGTGCGACCGTTCGCCCCGCGCCAGCAGATAATAGATGGCGGTGCAGTCGCCCCGCCCGCCATCCGCCGGCCGGTGGCGATAGGTTTCGACGTAATGCCCACCTTCCGGGTGGGGCAACAGCCCCAACCGGTCGATAAGCGCCTGTCGCGTGGTCATTCCACCGGCTCGGTTTCGCGGACCGAGCGGCGGTTGTGGGTGGTGGTGTACCAATGGGCCAGATGGGGGCGGCCGTTGCGCCAATCGCACACCTGGCGGAAATCCAGATAGCCCAGCGCCGCCACCACGGTGATCGGGCCGATCAGGAACACGCCGCCCCAATGGCCGACGTCCTTTTCCAGGGCGTCCAGCGCCCGGCTGATGGCGGCCTGCTGGCGTTCCAGCCAGCCGTTCCACCGCTTGTCCTCGGGGCGGATGGCGGTTTCGATGCGGATCTGCACCGCCGCATCCAGAATGCCGTCGGCCAGGGCCTGAACCTTCAGCTGGCGGAACCGCTCGTGCTGCTCGTGCGGGAACAGCTTGTGCCCGGCGTGCTGGCTGTCCAGGTATTCGCAGATCACCGGCGAATCGAACAGGGTGTCGCCATTGTCCAGCACCAGGGTCGGCACCTTGGACAACGGATTTTCGCCCACCAGATCGGTTTCGGGCGCCCAGGCGTTGGTGGGCACCAGGTCCAGCTCGATCCCGCATTCGATGGCGGTCATGCGGACCTTGCGGACGAAGGGCGAGGTGGCGGAAGAACGCAGCTTCATAAAATTCTCCGTTGGCGTTTGTCGAACCAGAGTGTCGAAGCAATGGCAACCTTCGGAGAATTCTAACCGCCGTTGGCACATCTGTCGCTATGCAACAACACACCGCCTCAGCGAACCGGCCCCTTGGCTTTGACCGGGGTCACCGGGGCCGGCAGGCTGGCCAGATAGGCGGCGACCGCCTCGGCGTCCTCTTGGGTCATGCGCACCATGGGCATGGGGGCGCGGGCGAAGGTGCCGTCGGGGCGCTCGCCGGTCTTGAGGAAGGTCACCATCTGCGCCCGGCTCCAGCCGCGGGCCTGCGGCCCGGCGATGGGAGGCGCCTCGTCGGCCCAGTCGGGTACCAACACGGTCGGGCGAAAGTCGATGGCCGCGCCCGCCAGCGGCCGCGCCAGATCAAGCTGCCCCATGGCGCCGCGCGGTGTATGGCAATCGGCGCACATGCCCACGTTTTCCACCAGATAGCGGCCGCGCACCGTCTGGCGGTCGCCGGCCTGCGCCGCCGCCGCCATCACCGCCGCCGCGACCACGGAACCCAAGGTCCGTTCCCACATTGCCCGCCTCCCTGGCGCATTCCCTGCGCCCGGGGAATATGGAAACCCATCGGCCACGATTGCGAGGCTGGCGAAGCGACTATGTCCGCTGGCGCCGGACCGGCGTTTTTCCTATACCTTGCCCCAACTCCGTCAGCGCCAGGGCCCGCCGCCATGACCGTCACCGCCCAATCCGTCGTCGAAGCCGTCCGTCTGCTGGCGGACAAGGGCTTGAACCAGGGTGCCTCGGGCAACGTCTCAGTCCGGTGCGGCGATGGCCTGCTGGTCACGCCGTCGGGCGTCGGCGCCGACGTTCTTGGCGGCGAGCAATTGGTGGCAATGACCATGGACGGGCTGTGGTCGGGCGCCTGGAAGCCATCCAGCGAATGGCGTTTCCATCGCGACATCTACGTCGCCCGCCCCGAGATCAACGCGGTGGTGCACTGCCACTCGCCCGCCGCCACCGCGCTGGCGGTGTTGGGCAAGCCGCTGCCGGCCTTTCATTACATGATCGCCATCGCCGGCGGCGCCGACGTGCGCTGCGCCCCCTATGCCACCTTCGGCACCCAGGAGCTGTGCGACCATGCCGTCGCCGCGCTGGACGGGCGCCGCGCCTGCCTGTTGGCTCATCACGGCATGATCGCCATTGGCCCCACCCTGTCGCAGGCGGTGGATGTGGCGATCGAGGTGGAGTTCCTGTGCGACCTTTACCTGCGCCTGTTGCCGCTGGGCGAGCCGCCGCTGCTGCCGGCGGCCGAGATGGAAGTGGTGCTGGAGAAATTCAAGACCTACGGCGCCAACGCCCAAACCGCGACCGGCGGCTGATCACGCCGCGCGGCCAAGGCGTCGGTGCAGCCAGGTTTGCACCAGTGTCCAGGTAGGGCCAAGGCGGGCGACCAGGGCGCGGACTTCCTCACGGTTGCCATCGCGCGAGGCTTCCTCGATGGCCGACGCCTGGGCCTGCAGCGACGACGCCCCCACATAGCCGGCCATGCCCTTGAGGTCGTGGGCCAACTGGCGGATGGCCTCCAAATCGCCCGCACCCGCCAGATCACCCATTCGCGCACAGTTTTCCGCCGCCACCGCCAGGAACAGGCGCACGATTTCGCCCGCCTGCTCGTGGCCTACATGAAGCTCGATAGCCGAAAGCTCGCTGTCGTCGACCACGGTGTCGGACAGCGGGGCGTGATCGTTGCCCCCAGAACCGGCGCCCGCGCCAGCCAGCACGCGGGCCATGGCCGCCAGCAGACGGTCGGGGTCCAGCGGCTTGGCGACGAAGTCGTTCATTCCGGCCGCCAGGCAACGTTCCTCGTCGGCGCGCATGGCGTTGGCGGTCAGGGCGACGATGGGCAGCCGCGCGGCCTCGCCCGGCAACGCACGGATGGCACGGGTGGCCTCCAGGCCGTCCATCTCGGGCATCTGCATGTCCATCAGCACCAGATCGAAGCGGCCGCCGTGGCGTATCAGGTCCACCGCCTCGGCACCATTGTTGGCCACCACCACCCGATGCCCCGCCCGCTGCAGGAAGCCCCGGGCGACCATCTGGTTGATCACGTTGTCCTCGGCCAGCAGAACCACCAGCGCGGGCAGATCGGGGGCCGGGGCCGCCGCCGGCCGGGCGGTCGCCGGAGCGGCCTCGACCAGGGGCAGACGGAACCAGAAACGACTGCCCTGGCCAAGGGTGCTTTCCACGCCGATGCTGCCGCCTTGGCCTTCCACCAGCCGCTTGCTGATGGCCAGCCCCAGGCCGGTGCCGCCATAACGGCGAGAGGTCGAGGCATCGGCCTGGCTGAACGACTGGAACAGACGGCCCTTGGCCTCGTCGTCGAGGCCGATGCCGGTGTCGATCACCGAGCAGTCCAGCATGTCGCCCGCCGCCGCCACCCGCAGGGTCACGCGGCCCTGGTCGGTGAACTTGACGGCGTTGCCGACCAGGTTCAGCAGGATCTGCCGCAGACGCGAGGGATCGCCCAACAGCCAGGGCGGCAGGGTGGCGACCACGTCCACGGTCAGGGCCAGCCCCTTTTCCTCGGCACGCGGACGCATCAGCCGGGCGACGTCCTCGAACAGCGGGGCGGCGGCAAAGGGGATCTGCTCGAAATCCACCCGCCCGGCCTCGAGCTTCGAGAAATCCAGGATGTCGTCCAGGATCGCCAGCAACGCCTCGGCCGAATGCCGAAGCGTTTCCAGCCGCGACCGCTGGCCCGACGCCATGGGTTCGTCCAGCATCAGCCGCGCCATGCCCAGGATGCCGTTCATGGGGGTGCGGATTTCGTGGCTCATCACCGCCAGGAATTCGCTTTTCGCCCGCGCCGCCGCCTCGGCCTCGCGGGTCTTTTCCTCAAGCTGGTGGCGCAACCGCCGCTCGGTCAGCAGCGACAGGTAATCGTGGCGTGCCACGTGGTGCTGGCGATAGGCCAGCAGAATGCCCAGCATGCCGAAACAGCCGACCACCATCAGGGTGGCGAACGCCGTTGCCGTGTTGCCCAGCCGCCACAGGGTCGCCAGGGCGAACAGTCCCACCAGCAGCAGGTTGAACAGCACGCCGCCCCGCACCCGCCCCGGCCAGAACGACGGCGCCACCGTGGCGCACAGGATGACGAAGGCGGTGGCCAGCTGGCCCGGCACCAGCATGGGATGCACCGCGAACAGAAAAGCCAAAAGGAAACAGGCGACGGTGTAATGCACCGCCATGGGCGGCACCAACCGAGCCGGCAGGGTGGCGCGGCGCAGTTGCCACACCGTCCAGGCGGCCAGCACGGTGGCAAGGGCGCGGAACGACAGCGACAGGTCAAGCAGGGCGGGATCGCTGAACGCCACCGGGTCACGCAGGCCACCCAGCGGATAGACCACCAGCCCGATCAGGCAGAAGCCGACCGCCAGACGCCGCGCCTTGGGCATGGCCTCGCGCCGGAACTGGCTTTCCAGGTCCGGATCGACGAAACGCGCGCTCCAGGTGGCGATGGTCTCACTACCCCACATGCGCGCAGTGTACTGGTAGGACCGCGCAAAAAGAAGACATACCTGGCCGATGCCGGAAATTCTTCACATGCGGCGGTCAAGCGGTGTGTACATCCCCTAGGAATACTTTGACTGCATTTTCAAGCGTCTCGCTGATGTCGCGCATGTGATCGGCGGCGGCGAACACCCCTTGCGCCAGCCGGCCGGTTTCGGCGGCGGCGGCGGCGACACCGGCGATGTTGGCGGCCACCTGGCGGGTTCCGTCCGAGGCCTGTTCGATATTGCGGGCGATCTCGACCGTGGCCGCCCCCTGCTCCTCGACCGCGCTGGCGATGGCGGTGGTCAGTTCCTCCATGCGGGCGATGGTGCGGCTGATGCCCATGATGGCGTCCACCGCCGACTGGGCCTCGGCCTGCACGGCAGTGATCTGGGCGCCGATTTCTTCGGTGGCCTTGGCGGTCTGCCCGGCAAGCGCCTTGACCTCATTGGCGACCACGGCAAAACCCTTGCCCGCCTCGCCGGCCCGCGAGCTTTCGATGGTGGCGTTCAGCGCCAGCATGTTGGTCTGCTGGGCGATATCAGAGATCAGGTGCACCACCTCGCCGATCCGATCCGCCGCCGCGATCAGGCTGGAAACGCGGCCGTTGGTGTGCTCGGCCTCGCGCACGGCGGCCTGCGCCACGGCGGTCGAGGCGTGCACCTGGCGCGAGATTTCCGAAATGGACGAACTGAGCTGCGCGCTGGCCGACGACACGGTGGCGACGTTGCCGGTGGCTTCCTCGGTGGCGGCAGACACCAACGCACTGCGTTCCTCGGTCTGGCGGGCGTTGCCGGTCAGGGTTTGCGCCGAGCTGTGCAACGTGCCCACCGCCGTGTCCATCTGGCCCAGCAAGCCGGCGATCGCGTCGTCGAAACGCTGGGTAGCCACCACGATGCGGCCCTGGCGGGCCTCGCGCTCTTGCATGGCCTGTTGTTCCCGCAGCTGGCTTTCCTGTTGGGCGATCATGGCCTGCCGCCACTGGTCCAGCGCGGCCGCCAGCGGCGCGATTTCGTTGCGGTCGTCCGCGCCGGCGATCAGCACGTCCACCTTGCCGTCGGCCAGCGCGTGCACCACGGCGTTAAGCCCCTTGATCGGGCGCGTGATCGAACGCAACACAAGCCAGCCCAACAGCGCGGCCCCCAGGACGGAACCGACCGCGACCGAGATGCTTTCCCACTCGCGGGCCTGGTAGGTCTGGCTGAACGTGTCGAATTCCCGTTTGGCGATATCCAGCTGCACCTCGATCAGGGCACCGATCTTGTCGGACACCGGATCGATCACCGGGTAAAGATCGGTCGCGGTGAAGGCGCGCAGGCCAGCCATGTCCCCCTGGGCCAGCAAGCCACGCAGGCGCGCGACCTGGCTGTTGGCCCGCGCCATCGCCGGCTCGACTTCAGCGATCAGCCGTTTTTCCTCGGGGGCCAAGGACGTCGCCAGATAGGCTCGCCATTTGCGCTCGATGGTTTCCTGCGCCATGTCGATATTGCGTTGCGCCTCGGCCATGGTCAGCGCGCCGTCCCGCGCCTTGTGCGAGGTGTCGACGATGTTCACCGCGTACATGTCGGCGACCTGCTTGAGATCGCGCAACGGCACCACCCGGTCCTCGTACACCGTCAGCAGGGCGGCCTTGCCGATGGCCATGCCCTGCAGCCCCAGCCACCCCACCACCACCAGCGCCGAGACGAGCACGGCCAGCAGGATGGACAGTCTGACACTGATCCGGACATTGCGAAGCATGGCGGCGTCTCCCTGCGGACGGGCGTTTGTCGCATTATTGGCGCCCGATGGGACCCAACCTTAGGTACTACCCCAACCTTAGCATTAAAATCACACCTGGGATTGGGATTTTAGGCTGCCGCACGTACATTCGTCGGGGGCACGCTGTCCGTCAATATGGGATGCCGCGTATTGACCCGAATGCGTCGGCATGAAAAAGGCAAACCGCACCACCACCAGATCAGGGACGCCAGGATGCCGCAAATAAGGATCGAGTATTCCCAAGGCCTGGCCTCGGCCTTCGATCGCCGGGCCTTTGCCCTGGCGCTGCATCCGCTGGCCGCGGACTTGATCGGCAGCGCGCTGTCCAGCTTCAAGACCCGTTTCATCGTTCTGGAAGAAACAGTGATCGGCGACGGCGCCCAGACGCATGCCATGGTTCACATCGACTTCCGGCTGCTGTCGGGGCGTCCGCCCGAGATCAAGCAGACCCTGGGGCGCGCCGTCCTCGACCTTGCCCGGCAGCATGTCGCCGCCGTGCCGGGACTGGATATCCAGATCACCGTCGAGGTGGGCGAACTGGACCGCCCCCATTACCACAAGGCCGTGGCCTCGGTGGCCTGAGGCCAAAAAGAACGCCCCGCCTCCGGATGGAAGCGGGGCGTTTTGGATGTGCGTGCGTCAGACGTTGAAGCGGAAATGGAAGATGTCGCCGTCCTGGACGACGTATTCCTTGCCTTCCAGACGCATCTTGCCGGCTTCCTTGGCCCCGCCCTCGCCGCCGCAGGCGATGAAATCGGCATAGGCGATGGTTTCGGCGCGGATGAAGCCTTTTTCGAAGTCGGTATGGATGACGCCGGCGGCCTGGGGCGCCTTGGCGCCCTTCTGCACGGTCCAGGCGCGGGCTTCCTTGGGGCCGACGGTGAAGAAGGTGATCAGGTGCAGCAGGTCGTAGCCGGCGCGGATGACGCGGGCAAGGCCGGTTTCCTCGAGCCCCAGGGTCTCAAGGAATTCCTGGCGCTCCTCGTCGCTGCCCAACTGGGCGATTTCCGATTCGATGGCGGCCGAGATCACCACCGCCTTGGCGCCTTCCTTGGCGGCCATCTCGAACACCTTGGCCGACAGCGCGTTGCCGTCGGCGGCCGAGGCTTCCTCGACGTTGCAGGCGTACACCACCGGCTTCGAGGTCAGCAGGCCCAGCTGCTTGAAAATACGGTTCTGTTCGTCGTCGTCGAAGGAAACCGTGCGGGCCGGTTTGCCGTCGCGCAGCGCCGCCAGCACCGGGGCCATGACCTCGATCTGGGCCTTGGCGTCCTTGTCGCCGTTCTTGGCCTTCTTCTCCAGCGGGACGATGCGGCGTTCCAGGCTGTCCAGATCCGACAGCATCAGCTCGGTCTCGATGATCTCGGCGTCGCGCACCGGATCGACCGAATCCTCGACGTGCTTGATGTCGTCGTCCACGAAGCAGCGCAGCACGTGGACGATGGCGTCGACCTCGCGGATGTTGGCCAGGAACTGGTTGCCCAGGCCTTCACCCTTGCTGGCGCCGCGCACCAGGCCGGCGATGTCGACGAATTCCAGCTGGGTCGGAATCTCTTTCTGGCTTTTGGCGATGCGCACCAGATCGTCCAGGCGCGGATCGGGCACCGCCACGCGGCCCACGTTGGGTTCGATGGTGCAGAACGGATAATTGGCCGCCTGCGCCGCCGCCGTCTGGGTCAGGGCGTTGAACAGGGTGCTCTTGCCGACGTTGGGCAGGCCGACGATGCCGCAATTGAAACCCATGATCAGTCCTTTTTCCGTGCAAAGGCCGCCCGCATCGCATCGGCGAGGGCGCCGCCCAGGGTGGGCGTGGAGGGGGGAGCAGCAGGATCAGCCTGCGGCGCGGCCGCCGCCTTGGGCGCCTCGACCGGCTTTTCCTTTTTCTGCTTGGGCGGCGCGGTCGCCACGCTCACCCGGTTCATGAAGCCGGCGTCGTCGCCTTTCAGCAG
The DNA here is from genome assembly GCA_035298685.1 of Magnetospirillum sp. GTDB lineage: Bacteria > Pseudomonadota > Alphaproteobacteria > Rhodospirillales > Magnetospirillaceae > Magnetospirillum. The sequence goes on from DATGXU010000422.1 coordinate 11,604, forward strand.
CAGCGGCAACGTCTCGGCAACGGCGTCGATCAGCGGCTCGAGCCACACCTGCTCGGCCTTGGCGAAATCGTGCAGCACATAGCCGGCCACCCGATCCTTGTCGCCGGGATGGCCGATGCCCAGGCGCACGCGCCGGTAATTCTGTCCCAGATGCTGGTCGATGCTTTTCAGGCCGTTATGGCCGCCGGCACCGCCGCCGCGCTTCACCCGCATGCGGCCGCAGGGCAGGTCCAGCTCGTCGTGGATCACCACGACGTCTTCGACCGGAACCTTGAGGAACCGCGCCGCCGCCGCCACCGCCTGACCCGACAGGTTCATGTAGGTCATGGGCTTCAACACCAGCACCTTGTGGCCGCCGATGGTTCCTTCGGACAATTCGCCCTGGAACTTGGAACGCCAGGGCCCAAAGGAATGGCGGCGGACGAGTTCGTCCGCCGCCATGAAGCCGATATTGTGACGGTTCCTGGCGTATTCGGTCCCCGGATTGCCGAGGCCAACAACCAGGATCATGGTCAGCCGGCGGCCTGTTCGCCTTCAGCGGCCTGCTGAACGGTCGGCGGGGCGATCAGCACCACGGTGCCCTGGGCAGCCATGTGGTACGGGGTCACGCCGGCCGGCAGCTTCAGCTCGCTGACGTGCACCGCGGCGCCGATTTCCATGCCGGTCAGATCGATGACGATCTCGGCCGGGATGTTGGCGGGGGCGCAGGTCACCTCGACCTCGTGCAGCTCGATGCTGACCACGCCGCCGCGCTTCACGCCCGGGGCCTTGTCGGCATTGGCGACGTGCACCGGCACCTTGACGTGCACGACGGCGTCGGCCGAAACACGCAGGAAGTCGATGTGCTGGGGCTGGTCGTTCACGGGGTGGAACTGGATGTCGCGAGCGAGGCAACGCTCCTTCGAACCGTTACCCAGGTCGATGTCGAACAGGCGGGTCTTGAAGCCCGGCTTGTGCAGCTCGGCCCAGATGACGCGGGGGTCGAGGGCGATGGTGACCGGGGCCTGCTTGGACCCGTAAATCACACCCGGAACCTTGCCTTCACGGCGAGTGGCTCGGGCGGCCCCCTTTCCGGCCCGGTCGCGCAGCTCGGCGACGATGGCGCTGATCTCAGTCATTCGTTATCTCCATAACACGAAGAGGCGCGGCCTCCAGGGGTGCCGCGCCGAAGGGGCTCACATACACCCTTGGCCCCTTCGTTTCAACGGGATTCGGACTCGCCGTTGCGCGCGTCGAAGTTACCGGGTAAGCCAGCATCATGACCGACGCCGACCGACTTTCCCGCCAATTGGCGTTCAGCCTCGAGCTGGACAAGCTGAAGACCATCCTGCGCCAGACCCTGCTGGTCGATTCGTCGCGCCAGGAAAACGACGCGGAACATTCCTGGCACGTGTCCATGATGGCGGTGCTGCTGGCCGAATACGCGCCCGAAGGCGCCGACCCGCTGCGCGCCTGCCGCATGCTGCTGTTCCACGACGTGGTCGAGATCGACGCCGGCGACACCTTCATCCACGACGACAAGGGCAACGCCGACAAGGCGGACCGGGAGCAGGCCGCCGCCCGGCGGATCTACGGCATCCTGCCCGCCGATCAGGCCGAAGAGCTGACGGCGTTGTGGCGCGAGTACGAAGAGCGCCTGACCCCCACCGCCAAGTTCGCCGACGCGCTGGACCGGCTGCAGCCCATCATGAACAATTTCGCCACAGGGGGCGGTACCTGGCGCCCGCACGGGGTGACCGCCGACAAGGTGCTGAAACTGGTCGGCCGCATCAGGGATGGCGTCCCCGCCCTGGGCGATTATGCCCAATCCCTGGTCGAGGAAGCGGTGCGTCGCGGCTATCTGGCACCGGCTGCCGGCCGCCGGCGCACCTGACGGCACCCCATACATACAATTTATTGTATACATATAGATATAGACGATTTCCATATGGAAGACTCATGCAAGCATATGCCCGTTAACGTAGTTCGATGATGCGCTACGCAAACGTTATGCGGGCTTAGCGGTCTTTCTGACCGCGCTCTGAGATTTCCATCACTTTGGCCTGCCATACCAGAAACGCCTGGGGGGAGGATCGCCACAACTTCGTCGCAGCGCCACGGCAGCACCGCCCGTCACCCCAGGGGGCCGGCGGTTGCCCACCCGACGCCGCGCCGGCAGCGGCCGGTTCTCACATCATCCACGGCGGATCGTCCAATGACATCCGTCGCTGCCCATACCTCAACGACAACTTCTCGCAGCAAATGGAGGACGATTTGTCGGACTACTTCATTGGCGAAATCCGGATGTTCGCCTTCAACTGGGCACCGGAAAACTGGGCGCTGTGCAATGGCGCAACCATGCAGATCCAGCAGAACAAGGCGCTGTACTCGCTGATCGGCACCATCTATGGCGGCAACGCCACCACAGTCTTCAATCTTCCCGATTTGCGGGGGCGGGTGCCGCTGTGCGATGGCGCCAAGTCGCCCTTCCGATATCAGGCTGGCAACACCGGCGGCCTGGAAGGGGTTGCCCTCACCACGGCCAGCATGCCGGCGCACATCCACCCCATCCAGGCGTCGACCGTGGTTGGCACCAAGAGCGGAGCGGCCGGCAACTACTTCGGCACGACCGCCCCGGCGACGTCGACCGACACGTCCACTCACCCGGTCTACACCAGCTCTCCCAGCAACATCACCCCGCTCAACGCCGCCATGATCGCCAGCACGGGCAGCGGCCAGGCGCATGAAAACCGGCAGCCCTACACCGTCGCCAATTTCTGCATCTCGACCGTTGGTCTTTATCCGACGCGGCAGTAACGCGCGGCAGACCTCTATCAGGAGATTTGATTCATGGACAGTTATGTCGGCGAAATCCGCATGATACTGACGGCATATGCTCCCGAAGGCTGGCACCTCTGCGACGGCACGCTGATGCCGATCCACGGCAACGAAGCCTTGTTTTCGTTGCTCGGGACGAGCTGGGGCGGCGACGGGCAGAACAATTTCGGCATTCCCGATTTCCGCGGCCGGCTCCCCGTCGGGCAAGGACAGGCGCAGGCACCGAACACGGCTCTCTATACCCTGGGGCAAACCGGCGGCGTCGAGACGGTGACCCTTCAGGCCGCCCAACTGCCAACGCACAACCACACGTTCAACGTCGCCAATGTCACGGCGAACCAGATCCAGCCGAGCCCCAGCAGCATGTTCGGCAACCCCGTCGGCGGCGACGCCATGTATGTGCCGTCCACCCTGCCCAATCAAACCAGTCCGATACCGGGCGAGAACACGTTGCTGCCGTCGGGTGGCAACCTGCCGCACGACAACCTCATGCCCAGCTTCCCGCTGAGCTTCATCATCTGCGTCGTAGGCACGTACCCCGTCCACGCCTGACCGGAGGATCAAACCATGGATAGTTTTGTTGGCGAAATCCGCGTTTTCTCTTTCGACTGGGCTCCGACGGACTGGGCATGTTGCAACGGGCAGATTGCCTACATTCAGCAATACACCGCCCTGTTCGCAATCGTCGCAACCCGCTACGGCGGGGATGGGCGCACCACCTTCGGGCTGCCGAACATGCAGGGCTACGCACCGATCGGCGCCGGCACCGGGCCGGGCCTGACCAAGCGGTCGATGGGCCAGGTGTACGGCCATGAAGGCTGCTCGCTGACCAGCCAGACCATGCCGTCGCACGACCATGGGGTGACGATGAAAGGGGTCACGACCAACTACACCTCGCTGACCGCCGCCCCGACCGCCGGCAATTCGTCGCTGGGACGAGTCGTCCGTCCGACCTCGGCCACGACGACGACATCCATCAACGAATTCGTGCCGCCGCCGGTCACCAACCTGATCCCGCTGGCCGACGCCACGTGCGGTGTCTCCGGCGGCAGCCAGCAGCACGAAAACCGGCAGCCCTTTCTGGCGATGAACTTCTGCGTCTCGCTGGGCGGCATTTTCCCGGTTAATCCGTGACGGTGGCGTGATGACTGCTCCTGCCTTCAATCGTTGCCTTGCGTTGCCGGCGGAACTGGCCGCACAAGGCGTCGTCCTGCGGGGCGAGACCTGCGACGACGTTGCGTTTCTGCAGCGTCTGTACGTGTCGGTCCGCTGGGACGAACTGGCCCAGGTCGAATGGCCCGACGAAGCGAAGCTCGGCTTCCTTCTCAGCCAGTTCGAGCTGCAGTACCAGCACTACGCCAAGTACTACAGCGCCACCGATTTCGGCATCCTCGAACAGCGGGGCGAGCCCATCGGCCGCCTCTACCTGCACCGGGGTCCGCGCGAAATTCGGATCGTGGACATCTCGCTGCTGGCCGAAAGAAGGAACGGCGGCGTCGGCTCGGCACTGCTGCGCGCCGTGCTGGCCGAAGCCGCCGAGGAAGGCAGGAGCGTCACCATCCACGTCGAGAAGTTCAATCCCGCGCTGCGGCTCTACGAGCGGCTCGGATTTCAGCAGGCCGAGGATAAAGGGGTCTACTGGATGATGGAATGGAAGGCCGTGGCCGCGGCGGCCTGAGCGCACCACAAAGCACTGAAAGGACGGACTATGGCCCTGTTGGCTCTGAACCAAGTGACTTTGGCCACTTTCACCCCGCACCTGAACGAAACCTTTTCGTCGCAGACCGAAGGCGGCGAAGGGCTGGAGTTCACCCTTTACCAAGCGAGCGCCATGCCGGCCTCCGACTATCCCGGCAAGGAACGCGATCCCTTCCAGCTGCGTTTCTCGGCGCCAAGCCTGAACATGCTGCCGCAGGCGATCTACCGCCTGCAGCACGCGACGCTGGGCGAGATCGACGTGTTCCTGGTGCCGATCCGCCCGGAAGGCGACCATTATTGCTACCAGGCCGTCTTCAATTGATTGACGGCTTCCACCGCCGGGTCCGCCCGGCGGTGGGCTTCAGCGCCCCAGATCGGCGAGCGGCTTGAAATCGGGAACGCCCTCGCCGCCCAGCAGGATTTCCGAGCCCAGCATAAGCCAGGCGTGGGCACTCAACAGTTCCCCCTCCTTGCGCACGCCAAAGCGGATTCTCGCCCCACGAATGCGGCGACGGCTCAGCAGCAGCGAGCCGGCCATGGCCCGCACCAGACAGGTGCTGTGCCAGGGCAGCCGATCGGCGACGCGGGTCAGACGCCACGCCACCGCTTGCGCCCGAACAAGGTCTGAGGAACACGCCACGGCGCCATCGCCGGGCTGCGAAAACTCACCGAACAGCCCGCGGATCCATCGTAGCGGCGCCAGATGGACGAACCCCCACGCCAGCATCAGGGCCACCACGGTTTCCGTGCGCAGAATGAAGGCGGTCATCGCGCCCCGAGCGAGATGACGACGTCGCCATCGACCTTGGCGCAACGCGCGCGGGCCTTGCGATGGATGCAGTCCTGCAACGCGATGGGCGGCATGTACGTCTTCGAGCAAGAAAATGGCAGGCGAAGATTCTCGTGGTCCGGGAAAGCGATGTCAAGCGATACCGGGAGCGTTTCAGATGGTGTAGTCGAACGACTCGTAGGCCAGGTCGCTGAGAACCTGATCCAGCGAATGGGCCGCTTCGGCGGCGCCGGCCAGCCTGATCACCTTGGCCGGCACCCCGGCCACCGTGGTGTGGGGGTCCACCGGGCGCAGCACCACCGAGCCGGCGGCGATGCGGGCATAGGACCCCACCTCGATGTTGCCCAGAATCTTCGCGCCGGCGCCGATCATCGCCCCCTTGCGCACCTTGGGGTGACGGTCGCCCGAATCCTTTCCGGTGCCGCCCAGGGTGACGTTCTGCAACAGCGACACGTCGTCTTCGACCACCGCCGTCTCGCCCACCACCAATCCGGTGGCGTGGTCGAGGAAGATGCCCTCGCCGAAGCGGGCGGCGGGGTGGATGTCGGTCTGGAACACGTCGGACGACCGGCTTTGCAGGTAGAGCGCGAAGTCACGCTCGCCGGTGCGCCACAGCCAGTTGGCCAGCCGATGGGTCTGGATGGCGTGAAAACCCTTGAAGTACAGGAACGGTTCGATGAACCGTTCGCAGGCCGGGTCGCGCTCGACCACGGCGCCGATGTCGGCACGCAAGGCGCGGGCGATCTGCGGCTGATCCTCGACGGCGCGGTTGAACGCCTCGACGATCACCCCCAGCCCGACCACGTCGCTTTTCAGCCGCGAGGCGATGCGGTGGAACACCGCCGCCTCGAAACTGGGCTGGTTGATGATGGAATCCACGAACAGCGGCGCCAGCATGGGCGCGTTGGCATAGGCCTCGCGCGCTTCCTGCCGCAGCCGCGCCCACAGGGCATCCGAGAAGCTTTGCTCGGCATGGGCCGCGTCCAGCGCGCCGCCGGCAATCAGCACCAGTCGATTTGAACTGCGGCGAAGCATGGCGGCTCCCCTTTTCCGGTTGGATCAGATGGCGGACAACCCTCGATCAAGATCGGCAATCAAATCGTCGGCGTTCTCGATGCCCACCGACAGGCGCACCAGTTGCTCGGTGATGCCAAGGGCGGCGCGGCGCTCGGCCGGGATCGAGCCGTGGCTCATGGTGACCGGATGGCCGACCAGGCTTTCCACGCCGCCCAGCGACTCGGCCAGGGTGAACAGCTTCAGCCCGGCCAGGAAGCGGCGCACGCCGGCGGCGTCGGTCTCCAGTTCCACCGTCACCATGCCGCCGAAGCCGTTCATCTGACGGCGCGCCACCTCGTGCTGGGGATGGCTGGGCAGGCCGGGGTAAAGCACGCGGCGCACCTTGGCCCGTCCCTCCAGCCATTCGGCGACCGCCTGACCGTTGGCGGAATGGCGCTGCATGCGCAACGCCAGCGTCTTCAGGCCGCGCAGGGCCAGGAACGACGGGAACGGGTCCAGCACCGCCCCCACCGCGTTCTGCAGAAAACCGATCTGCTGGACCAGGGCGTCGTTGTTGACCACCACCACGCCGCCGACCATGTCGGAATGGCCGTTCAGGTACTTGGTGGCGGAATGCAGGACGATCTCGATGCCCAAGTCCAGCGGCCGCTGGATGTAAGGCGAGGCGAAGGTGGAATCGGCCACCGTGATCAGGCCGCGTTCCTTGCCCAGCCGGCCGATGGCGGCCAGATCGGGCACCTTGAGCAGCGGGTTGGTCGGCGTTTCCACCCAGATCAGCCGGGTGGCCGGAGTGATGGCGGCGCGCACCGCCTCGATGTCGGTGGCGTCCACATAAGTGACCGACAACCCGGCCGAACGCCGCCGCACCCGCTCGAACAGGCGCCAGCTGCCGCCATAAAGATCGTCGCCGGCGACGATGTGGGCGCCGTGTTCCAGCAGTTCCAGAACGGTGGCCTCGGCCGCCAGCCCCGAGGCGAAGGCGAAGCCGTGGCTGCCGCCTTCCAGGTCGGCGACCGCGCGTTCGAAAGCGGCGCGGGTGGGATTGCCCGAGCGGGCATATTCCCAGCCGGTATGCTCGCCCGGGGCCTGCTGGGCAAAGGTCGAGCTGGCGTAGATGGGCGTCATCACCGCGCCGGTGGGATCGGCGGCGTGGCCGGCGTGGACCGCCAGGGTGTCGAAGGTGCTCATGCCGCCTTCCTGCGCAGATGGTTGAGGAAATCGATGCGGGTGATCAGGCCCAGGAAGCGGTCGTCGTCCACCACGATGGCGACCCGGCCACGGTCGAACAGGCGGATCAGATGGTCCACCGGCGTGGTGGGCGACACCGTTTCCAGCCGCGTCACCATGGCGGTGCCGACCGGCGATTCGAACAATGCGTTATGTTCCTCGACCGCCAGCAGGATGTCGGATTCGTCGATGATGCCCACGCACACGTCGCCCACCAGCACCGGCAATTGCGACACGTCATACAGCTTCATACGCTGATAGGCGGCGGCCAGGGTGTCCTCGGGGCTGGCCACCACCACCGCGCCTTCTTGGTGACGGCGGGCGATCAGGTCGCGCAGGTCGCCGTGGCTCTCGCGCGTCAGCAGGCCCTGATCCTCCATCCAGTAGTCGTTGTACATCTTGGACAGGTACTTGTTGCCGCTGTCGCAGACGAAGGTCACCACCCGCTTGGGCGTGGTCTGTTCGCGGCAATAGCGCAGCGCGGCGGCCAGCAGCGTGCCCGAGGACGAGCCCACCAGGATGCCTTCCTTGCGCAGCACCACGCGGGCGGTGCCGAAGCTCTCGCCGTCGCTGATGGTATAGGCGCGGCGCACCAGCGACAGATCGGACACCGGCGGCACGAAATCCTCGCCGATGCCTTCCACCAGCCACGATCCGGCCTCGCCCAAAGTGCCGTGATTGACGTAATCGGCCAGGATCGAGCCCTTGGGGTCGGCCAGGACCACCTCGGTCTGCGGCGACACCCGGGCGAAGAAGCGGCCGAGGCCGGTAATGGTGCCGCCCGAACCGACACCGGCCACCACCGCGTCCACCGCACCGTCCATCTGGCGCCAGATTTCCGGGCCGGTGGTGGTTTCGTGCGCCGCCGGATTGGCGGGATTGTTGAACTGGTCGGTGTAGAAGGCCCCGGTGGCGCGGGCCAGGTCGGCGGCCAGGTCCTGGTAATATTCGGGATGGCCCTTGCCCACGTCCGAGCGGGTCAGCACCACCTCGGCCCCCATGGCCCTGAGATGGGCGATCTTTTCGCGGCTCATCTTGTCGGGGATGACCAGGGTGACGCCATAGCCGCGCCGGGCCGCCACCACCGCCAGGGCCAGACCGGTATTACCGGCGGTGGCTTCGACGATGCGTCCGCCCGGCTTGAGCAGGCCGCGCCGTTCGGCATCGTCGATCATCGACACGGCGATGCGGTCCTTGATCGAGCCCGAGGGGTTCTGGCTTTCCATCTTGACGAACAGCCGGCACGGTCCGGTGTCCAGATGCTTCAACTCCACCAGAGGCGTGTTTCCGATCTTGGTCAACAGGTCCGCATCGTAGGGCATGGTCGCCTCTCTATTAATTCACTAGAGATTAGATAGTTTTGCCGCCACCGTACTGTCAAGGACTATCGTCCCGATCAGCGGCCCGCCGATTCCACCTCCAGCTTCTGCAACACGGCAATGCCCGCCGTCGCCACCAGATCGGCGGCGATCTGATAGCCGGCGGCACGCAGATCGCGTTCCAGACCACTGATGGACCGGCAGAAATCCGCCGCTTCGTCCACTTGCGGGTGGCGCGCCCGATGCCACCGCTCCACATGGATCACCGACATTGCCTTACCCTCCGTAGCGTCAAGAAGCACAGGTAGGGAGCAGAGTGACGCCCACCGCCGCGCGTCGTCAATCTATTATTTTAGTGGTTTTATGGTTGACACTCGCAGCCAACGAACCGATCCTGTGGACCATCGAGCAAACAGCGGAGGACGCGATGGTTCCGTGGGCGGAAGCTCCCGAGCCGATCCTGGCCGACATTCACACCGTCATCACCGACGTGGACGACACCCTGACCCGGCAAGGCCGGCTGGAAGGCGCCACGCTGAACGCGCTGGACCGCCTGCGCCGGTCGGGCATCCGCGTCATCCCCGCCACCGCGGCATCCGCCGGCTGGGCGTCGCTGATGGCCGCC